>JAJXSV010000165.1 GCA_021784375.1 Actinomycetes bacterium
TGGCGTTGCACCTCAACAGCACCATGCACGAGGAGTACCCGGAGCGATTCCCGGTCTCCAAGTTCCTGCACGAGGTGGTGGCGCTCGGCGTCAAGACGCTCGATGCCAACGGCGCCTTCCCGCCGGAGGTGGCTGCCCTTGCCAAGGGCGGCTCGGACATGACGGCCGATCAGGCGCGTGCGGTCGTGGAAAACGCGCTGGCCGAGGAAATCGGCATCATGCTCGACGAGCACATGGTGGAGGATGCGTCACAGATCGATCTGGCCATGATCATCGGCGCCGGTTGGCCCTTCGCGCTGGGTGGCATCTGCGCCTACCTCGACTACGCCGGTATCAGCAAGCGCGTCAACGGCAAGCCCTTCGGCGTTGGCCGCTGACCTCCGCGTACCGCGCTTCGGAAGCAAGAAGGCGTATCCCTGCCGCTCAAGCAACCGGGATACGCCTTCTTGCTTCCGAAGCGGCTACTTGCCGTTACCGGTGAAGTTGATACTGGCGGCCTTGGCGGCCGCTGTGTCGGGACCAGGCTGGGCCGCGAACACCATGGAGCGGTAGTAGCGCAGTTCGCGGATGGAATCGAGGATGTCCCCGAGCGCACGGTGGCCGCCGACCTTCTTGGGGGAATTGAAGTACACGCGCGGGTACCAGCGTCGCGTGAGTTCCTTGATCGTCGACACATCGACCAGCCGGTAATGCAGATGGGCGTCCAGCTGCGGCATGTGGCGGGCCAGATACATACGGTCGACGTACACCGACGACCCCGCCAGAGGAGCCTTGCGGGCCTCGGGCACATGCTGCTTCACGTACTCCAGCACCCGCTGTTCGGCCACCGAAAGCTCCTCGCCTTCGGGGATGAGGGGCAGCAGTCCGGATTCGGTGTGCATGTTCACCACGAAGGGATCCATACCCGCCAGCTTCTCAGGGGTGGTCTTGATGACGATGTCGAGGCCCTCGTCGAGTGGCGTGAGGTCGGCCTCCGTGACGATGACCGCGATCTCGACGAGCACGTCGTTCTCGACATCCAGGCCCGTCATCTCGCAGTCGATCCAGACCAGGCGCTCCTGCGGACGGTTGGCCGCCCAGGCGTTCTCGTCGAAAGTCTCGTTGCCGTCATTCATGATGTCCCTTCCCCGGCCACGGCCGCGGGAGTCCGCTGATGAGCGCCTTTCGGTGCCCGCGGGAAATAGGCTACGGGCATATCGCGCGGGCATTGGCACGGGCGCGCCCCGGGGATCAAGGAGGACACGCGGATGCGCCGACTCAGGGTCAAATGGCAGGCGTTGCTGGAGCGGGTCAAGGGCGATCCGCGGGTCCGGCTCTTCCGCCAGGCCTGGCCCTCCATCGCGCGCACTTTCACCAATGCCTTCCGCGTCATCTTCGGCCTGCCGCGCCTGGCTGTCGCGCGCCAGCGGGTACAGCGCGAGGACTGGGAAGGCGTGATCCGCGTTCTGACCCCGCACGTGAAGCGCGACTACCCGCTGGCCCGCAGCGCCCGGGTGCTGGTGAGCGCCTTCGGCAAGATCGGCGATTTCGACGCCGCCTACCTGCTGGCGGACCGACTGGCCCGCATCAGTCGCCAGCCCAACGACATCAAGCGCGCCGAATCCCTGCGCGGCAGAGTGGTGGAAGTGCATCCGGCCTGGTTGCCTTCCGTGGGCATCAAGCGGCCAGAGCTGATCGAGCGGCCGACGGAGCGTCGTGTGCTCTACCTGGCCAAGGAGTCTGCGCCCTATCTCCACAACGGCTTCTGCACGCGTAGCCACGAGACGTTGCGCGCGGTGAAGGGCACGGGCACCGCAGTGGTGGCCGTCACCATGCCCGGCTTCCCCGCCGTCATCAAGGTGGAAAACGCCCCCGACGAGGTCACCGTCGACGACATCACCTACAAGCACCTGCTTCCCAACGCCCACCTCTCGGGCATGGCAGTCAATGAGTACCTCGACCTCTCCGCAACGGCGCTGGCCAGGTTTGTGTTGGAGTTCCGCCCCACGGTGTTGCACATCGGCTCCGGTCATCGCGGCTTCGAGACGGCTCTCGTTGGCCGGGCCATCGCGGAGTGGTACGGCATCCCGTGGATGTACGAAGTGCGGTCCTTTTTCGAGACCACCTGGACGAGCGACAAGCGCTATATGGAGTCGGCCCCCTACTTCCACCAGCGTCACGCCACCGAAGGCCGCTGCATGGCCTCCGCCGACTACGTCGTCACGCTCTCCGGGCCCATGCGCGACGAGATCGTCGAGCAGCACCGCGTGCCGGTCGACAAGGTGACGGGTATCCCCAATGCGGTCGACATTGATCGCTTCTCACCCGAGGTGCGTGACGAGGACCTGCGAGCACGGTTGGGTCTCACCGGCAGCAAGGTCATCGGTTACGTCAGCAACCTCTCGCATCCGCGTGAAGGCCAGGAGGCCATGATCAAGGCCGTGCCCCTGCTCAAGCAGATGGGCATCCCGGCCAAGGCGCTGCTCGTCGGCGATGGTGCCCGCAAGCCCGAGCTGGAGGCGCTGGCCCGCCAGCTGGGCGTCAGCAACGATGTGGTGTTCACGGGCTCCATTCCCTTCGAGCAGGTATCCCACTACTACGCGCAGATCGACCTCTTCGTGGTGCCCCGTACCAACGAGCGTGCCGGTCGTCTGGTCTCGCCCATGAAGCCCTTCGAAGCTATGGCCATGGACATTCCCCTGCTGGTGTCCGACCTACCGGCCCTGGTGGAGATCGTGGACGATGCACACGAACCGCGCGGGCGCACCTACAAGGCGGAGGACGCGGCCGATCTGGCGCGGGTTGCCGCGCAGTGCTTCAACGACCAGGCGGGCACGCAGGAACGCATCCGCAACGCTGCCGCCTGGGTTCGGCGCGAGCGCACCTGGTCGGCCAACGGCCAGAACTTCGTGGCCGCGTATGAGCAGGCCGAGCGTCGCTTCGCGGCCAAGGCGGTGCACGCATGATCTTCGACGACAAGCTGCCGCAGAAGCGCTCGTTGGAGCGTCGTTGGAGCATGCAGCAGGCCATCACCGTGCATCCCACGCGTGAGTCCTCGGCCTGGCTGTACTCGCCGAACTTCGTGGGCAATCCCTACCAGCACCTGCTCATGATGCAGATGCCGGAGCACGACATCACGGCCATGGGTGCGCAGGCGCACGGTGACGCCGTGCGAATGCTGAAAGCGGCGGCGCACGTGGATCAGCGGGTGTGGCATCTGCACTGGCTCAACGTGGTGCTGGCCGGCGCCAAGACGCGCGAAGAGGCCGAGAAGCGAGTGGCCTCCTTCGAAGGCTCGCTCGAGACCATGCAGAAGCAAGGCGTGCGTCTGGTGTGGACGATGCACAACGTGCTGCCGCATGAATCGGTGTTCGAGGACCTGGAAGTGAAGCTGCGCGAGATCATGTGTGACCGCGCCGAGATGATCCACATCATGAATCCGGATTCCATCGCAGCCGCCGCCGCCTATTTCACGGTCCCTGCTGAGAAGGTGGTTCGCGTCGAGCACCCCGGCTATCAGGGCTACTACCCGGAGCGCTATTCGCGTGCCGGGGCCCGTGCCCAACTGGGCTTCGGCCCCAATGAGCAGGTCTCGCTCGTGCTCGGTGCCATCAAGCCCTACAAGGGCTTGCTGGAGTTGGCCGAGGTCTTCGACGAGCTCAGTCGCCAGCATCCCCGCAAGGTCAACCTCTTCATCGCCGGTGGTGCCGGCAATGACGAGGGCACCAAGCGACTGCTCGACATGGCAGCGCTGCACCCCGCCATCCATGTGTTGCCCGAGCGCATCGTGCCCGAGGACATCTGGACCTTGTTCGTGGCAGCGGACAACGCCATCATCCCCTACAAGGCCTCGCTCAATTCGGGATCGTTGGTGCTGGCCCTCAGCATGGGCACACCGGTCATCGCCTCCTCCACCGCGGGCTCCACACATCTGCTGGCCGATGGGGCCGGTCGCGTGTACTCATCACATGACGAACTCGGGGCCGAGTTGCTGAACACTGCTTGGCAGGAGCCTGCGCGCGAACGCGCACTGGTCATGCGCCAGCGTCTGCGGCCGTCGCATATCTCGGATACTTTTGCCCGAGTGGCCCGCGCCTTCATGGATCAGGGTGTGGTGGCTGCACGTGCGGTGGCCGGACCCAATGGTGGCCTCGATGACTGAATCCCGTTCCATCCTGCTCGTCACGAGCAATGGATTCGGTATGGGTCACCTGGTGCGGCAACTGGCCATTGCGGCGCAACTGCCCGCCGATGTGCGCTGCACCATCATGACGCTGTCCCAGGCGGCACCGGTGGCGGTGCGCGGGGGAGCGGTGCTGGAGTACTGCCCGAGCTACACCTCACCCTGGCTTACCAAGCGCATGTGGCATCGCGGATACCTACGAGATCGCATCGTGGCCCTGGCCGAGGAGGTCGACGCCGACGTTGTGGCCTTCGACGGAGTGGTGCCCTACGCCGGGCTGCTGGCTGCACTGCGTCGGCTACCGGTGGCCGCCGTGTGGGTGCGACGCGGCGTGTGGCGGGTTGATGCCACCACCTCGCCGCTCGCCTTCGCCGACCTCTTCGATCTCATCATCGAACCCGGCGACCTCGGGGACGGCATGGATGCCGGAGCCACCCACAAGCGCGGTGACGCGCGCAAGGTCGGCGTCATCACGCAGGCTGGTCCGCACTCCATGCTCGATCGTGCGCAGGCCGCGGCCGTCCTGGGCGTGGACCCCGACCGGCCCACCGTGCTCTTCAACGTCGGCAGCAACGCCATCGCCGGCCTCGATGCCATCATGGCGAGGCTCGCGGAACGTGAAGACCTCAACTTTGTCACCACCAAGGACGCACTCGGTCGCAATCGCTCCGGTGCGCAAGGTGCACGCATCCGGACCGTCACCGGCGTGTTTCCCCTGCATCCCTATCTGGCGGCCGTCGATCTCGCCGTCACCTCGGTGGGCTACAACGCGGCTCATGAGTTCACCGCGTGTGCCGTGCCCACCGTGCTGGTGCCCGCGGACAACGTCACCGACGACCAGCGCGCACGTGCCCTGGCCATGCAGGCGCAGGGCGTGGGCGTGGCGGTCGAAGCGAGCTCACCGGACACCCTGGCCCGGGTGGTCGAGGGGCTCATCGATGACGAACTGGCTCGTGCGCAGATGGCCTCCAATGCACGGGAGCTGCAGCGGCATTGGGGTGACGGCGCGCTCGAGACAGCGGCCATGCTGCTCAAGCTGCGCCCGCACACCAAGCCCGACCTCATCCCTCTGGTACGTCTACGGGCCCGCCTGCTTGCGGAGTGGCTGCTGGGATTCCGCGACCGTCGTCCGGCGCTGGCTGGCGTCGTGATCACCGAGGATCTGCTGTCCGTGGATCTGGCCGGCCAGACCGCCGTCGAGCACGTGCACCCCGGTCTGAGCGCCGATTACCGCGACCGCCGCACGGTGATCGCCGAGACCTGGTACGGCCGGCGCCCCACACAGGGTTGATGCAGGGGGCGGGAATTGCCAACTCTTCGCTCCGGGGGATGCCAATTCTGGGAAGCCTCTGTGATCGTCAGGGAAAGGGCAGAGTTATGTAAATCCGGCCGATAAAGTTGCCGCCATGTCCCGTCAAGAGATGCTCGATGTACTCGAGGCAGAGACGATCGAGATCATCCGCGAGAC
>JAJXSV010000166.1 GCA_021784375.1 Actinomycetes bacterium
CGGGGTGCATCGGCACGGCCGTCATCGCGGCGATCAGTAGTGCGATCGCCCGGGTGCGCTTCCCCACCTAGTACCAGCCGTACCGGCTCGAGTGCGCCAGCGCCTTGCAGGGGCTGCCGTACCGGTACTGGATGTAGTTGGAACCGATCTGCACCTGATACTCAGGCGTCTTCATGAAGGTGCTGAGGTTGATGCCGAACTCGCGCACGTTCGCGAGTGTGGTCTGCGGGATGCCGAAGACGTGGCCCCGGCGGTTCGTCGACTGGAAGTTCCAGTTGCTCTCGCGATTCCAGAGCGAGACAAGGCAGCCGAACTGGTCATTGCTCCACTTGTACTTGGAGAGGATGTGCGACTTGGCGTACCACTTCGCATATGCCGGCGAGCCCCAACGGAACAGCGACGCGGAGCGGGTGGCGCGAATAGCGGCCGCGGTGCGAGCAGTGAAGTTCGGGACGATCTTCGTCGGCGCCTTCACGACCGAGGCGGTGATGGCCGATTGCAGCGATGTGGACTGCTGCACCTGCGAGGCGCGCACCTCGTCGAGCGAGGCCGTGCTCGTCTCATCGGCCCACGCCATACCGGGGGCGGTGGCAACAGCGGCCACCGTGACCAGCGCGCTGGCCATGGCCCGCCACGGATGCGCGGGGCTCAGGACTCGGGACATGGCGGTTACGGTGCCGTGCAGTGCCTGTGGACAGCAACCCGCGAGTAACCATCTTTTCCCCAGATCGCCGAACGGCACGGGAGAAACGATGGCAAATCGGACAAACCGGAGTGACGCACGTCACATCCGGCCGTCGTCTCCCCGCGGGTTCAGACGCCGACGTCCTCCAGCATCTCTGTCACCAGGGCCGCAATCGGTGAGCGCTCGCTTCGTGTGAGCGTCACATGCGCGAACAGCGGGTGTCCCTTGAGCTTCTCGACCACGGCGACGACGCCATCGTGCCGACCCACGCGCAGGTTGTCGCGCTGCGCCACGTCATGCGTAAGTACCACCCGCGAGTTCTTGCCGATGCGCGACAGCACGGTGAGCAGGACGTTGCGTTCCAACGACTGCGCCTCATCGACGATGACGAATGCATCGTGCAGCGAGCGGCCGCGGATGTGCGTGAGGGGCAGCACTTCGAGCATGCCGCGCTCGACCACTTCCTCGACGACATGCGACGAGGCGACAGCGCCCAGGGTGTCGTACACGGCCTGCCCCCAAGGGTTCATCTTCTCCGCCTCGGAGCCGGGAAGGTAGCCGAGCTCCTGCCCGCCGACTGCGTAAAGTGGCCTGAACACAACGACTTTCTGGTACTGCCGCTTCTCCATGACAGCCTCCAGGCCGGCGCACAGTGCGAGTGCGCTCTTGCCCGTACCGGCACGCCCACCGAGCGACACGATGCCGATCTCCTCATCGAGCAGCAGGTCGAGTGCGATGCGCTGCTCCGCACTGCGACCGTGGATGCCGAATGCCTCGCGATCGCCTCGCACCATGCGCACCTGCTTGCCCGGCGTCACACGACCGAGCACGCTCTGCCTGCCGTTGTACAGCACGAGCCCCGTGTGACACGGCAATTCCCTTGCAATGTCAAGGTCGATGACGTGTTCGCTGTACAGCTCGTTGATGGTCTCGGAGTCGACGTAGGACTCATGCATGCCTGTCCAGCCGGTGCTCATGACCAACTCGTGGCGGTACTCGTCCGCGGTGATGCCACACGACGAGGCCTTCACGCGCATGGGCAGGTCCTTGCTCACCAGGACGACGTCGCGTCCCTCGGCCTTGAGGTTCGCTGCCACTGCCAGGATCCGCGAGTCGTTGTCACCGAGACGGAACCCCGACGGCAGGACGGCGTGGTCGATGTGGTTGAGCTCGACGCGGAGCGTGCCGCCCTCGGTTCCGATGGGCAGCGGAGCATCCAGCCGGCCGTGCTGCATGCGCAGATCGTCGAGGAAGCGCAGGGCCTGTCGCGCGAAGTAGCCGAGTTCGGGATGCGTGCGCTTGGCCTCGAGTTCGGTGAGCACGACCACCGGGAGCACCACTTCGTGCTCCGCGAAGCGCGTCATCGCATTGGGGTCCGACAGCAGCACCGAAGTGTCGATGACGTAGGTGCGGAGCCCCCCTTTCGGCTTGGTCGTGCGCTTGCGGCTGGTGGCGGCTGGCGGGTTGGCGGCTGGACGCGGCATACATCCCTCGAGCGTTCGTGCAATCTGGGGAAGGTCGACGGGTGTCGAGCGCTGATTGCCTTGGACTCACGGTACGTCGGTGACGCGTGACCCCATGACCGACACGCCCGATCGCAGGTGAAGACCGAATGACGAAGCCGACTAGTGGCCGAAGCGACGCTCGCGCTTGCTGTAGTCACGCAGCGCGCGCAGCAGGTCGACCTTGCGGAAGTCCGGCCAGTACGCGTCCGTGAACCAGAACTCCGACTTCTCACTCTGCCAGAGGAGGAAGCCGCCAAGGCGTTGCTCACCACTGGTGCGGATCACCAGGTCGGGGTCGGGCTGCCCCCGCGTGTACAGGTGCTTGGCGATGTGCTCGTCAGTGAGCTGCTGCGCCAACTCCGCCAGCGGCGTGCCCAGGGCCTCATGCTCCTGCAGGAGTGCGCGCACCGCGTCGACCACTTCGTGGCGGCCGCCATACGCCACCGCCATGTTCACGACCATGCCCTTGCGCTGCTTCGTCCCCTCGGCTGCGGATTCGAGGACCTCACGGGTCCGGGGCGGGAGCAGTCCCGGGGCACCGACCAGGTTGACGCGCCAGTCCACGTGCTTGGCGAGTTGCACAGCGGTGCGCTCGATGGTGGCGTACAGGGGGATGAGCTCGCTCTCAGCACGCTTGAGGTTGTCGGTGGAGAGCAGCCACAGGGTCACCACTTCGACACCGGTCTCGTCGCACCAGTCGAGCACCTGCTCGATCTTCTCGCCGCCCTGTCGATGCCCACGCGAGGCGCTCAGGCCGCGTTCAGCCGCCCAACGTCGATTGCCATCCAGGATGATCGCGACGTGGTGCGGGATGGGGAGCTGCTTGAGCTTGCGCTCCAGGTAGGCGACGTACAGGTCCTCGAGCCACATGCGGGCGAAGGCACGGAGGGCATTCTGGAACCTGCGGTCCATGCCACCCCCTAGGCCAGTGACTGCACGCCGGCGCGTACCAAGGAGAACGCTAGACCCACGAGCAGGATCCCCGCCGTGGTGAGGATGCGTCGGTAGTTCGCGTCAGACAGCCGCGAACGCCCCGCGCCGACGGCCCCGGCCATGCCGAGTTTGGCGCCGACGAGCAACGCATAGAAGCCCACGAGGAATGCTGCCGGCGCCACAGGGCCCTCATTCCATGCCGTCCTCAGCAAGGGGCCGCCGATGGTGATCCAGAACATCCAGGGCGCAGGGTTGAGCGCGTTCGCGATGGCTCCTTGGCGCAGCGAGTGACCGGCGGAGGGCGCATGCGCGGCTCCGTCGCGCATCGCCGCCAAGGAGACGGTGCGGGCATCACGGAAGGCCTCGAGGGCGAAGTAGCCGAGCACGCAGGCGCCGACGAGCGACAGCAGACCGGACACCGTCCTCGACACGTGCGACACCAGCAGCATGCAGATCGCGATGATGGGCAGGTCCGTCACCAGTGGCGACGCCGCCACCGCTGCCCCGTTACGGAAGCCACCGCGCAGGGCACCGGCGATGGTGAGCACCATGAGCGGCCCCGGCAGCATCCCGCTGGCGAAGCCGAGGGCGAGGCCCTGGGCAAGGTACGCGGTCGTCATCGCTCAGCCGAGCAGCAGGTCGAGCAACTCGTGCAGGTCGTCGACGACGTGGTGCGCGTTCGCCAGCTCGCTGCGGTCGTGCGTCTCCGCCACTGCCACCACCAGGGCCCCTGCAGCCAGCCCGGCCGTGACACCAGAGGGCGCGTCCTCGACGACGATGGTCATCGCGGGGTCGACGCCGAGCCTCTCGGCAGCCACCAGGAAGGGATCGGGGGCGGGCTTGCCCACGGTGTAGTCACCGAACATCACGAACACCTCGGGCCGGGGCAGCCCGGCAGCACCCTGGCGCGCCTCGCCGAGGCCGTACTGGCAGCCGGTGGCGATGGCCCACGGAACGTGCGCGGACTCAAGCGCACGCAGCAGCGGCAGTGCTCCCTCGAGCGCGACCACGCCTTCCGTGTCGTCGATCTCCATCTGCAGGTGGATCCGGTTCCATGCCAGCGCATCCACATCGGAGATGCCCGGCGCGATGGATCGGATGTTGCTCAGGGAGGGGACGCCGTGGACGAAGGGCGCCGTGGCGTACTCGATCTCCATGGCATTGGCCAGGCGCTTCCAGGAGCGTTCGACACTCGCGTGGGAGTCGATGAGGGTGCCATCGAGGTCGAAGATGACGGCTCTGATGCCGCGCTCGTCGATCAAACCCATGGCGTGGAGACTAGCGAATGCGGGGTGCACACCCGCTGCGGACCGAGTGCAGGGCGCTGGCTGGCGTCACCGCGGCAACTTCATGGTGGAGGTCACCCGGTCTCAGTGCGTGAAGTGCAATCTCGCGTACAGCGCACGCAGGGGCGGCGGCGCCCACCAGTTCCAGCGCCCGGCGATGCGCATGAGTGCCGGGACGAGCAGGGCCCGCACCACGGAGGCGTCGAGCAGGATGGCGAAACTGATGCCGAAGCCGATGAGCTTCATGCTCGTCACGCCACTCGTGATGAAGGCGGAGAAGACGGCCGCCAGGATCAGCGCGGCGGCGGTGATGATGCGCCCGGATCGCTGCAGGCCAAGTTGCACCGCCTGCTGCGTCTCCACTCCGGCATCGTGCAGCTCCTTGATGCGTGAGAGCAGGAACAGCTCGTAGTCCATCGACAGGCCGAAGACGACGATCACGATGAGCACCAGCTGTGAGGTGTCCACTGCGCCACGCAGGGTGAAGCCCCCGAGCAGTCCGGAGAGGTGGCCGTCCTGGAAGATCCAGGTGATGACGCCGAAGGTGGCGGTGAGGCTGAGCAGGTTGAGCAGCACGGCCTTGATCGGCAGCAGCACGCTCCCCGTGAACAGGAAGAGCACGAGGATCGTCATCAGGGCGATCCAGAGCATGGCGCCGGGTACGTGGTCGAGCACACCGTGCTGCGAATCGGTGTAGACGGCGGCGGAGCCACCGACGATGGTGCCGGGCGTCGGCGGGGGCAAGGCGCGGATGTCGTTCGTGAGCACCTCGGCGGCCGGTGTGCGGGCGTCGATGTCGGAGATCGCGTTCAAGCGGACGTCGTTGCCGGCCATGAAGCCCGTGGGCGCGGGATTGGGCGCCACCGTGCGACCACCGATGACCACGCCGGTCGGGGTGATGACGCGCACGACGTGCGGCAGTTTCGAGAGCGCCCCCGCGTACGCATCGACCGCCGCGGGCAGCTTCGCACCGCCCGGGATGACGATCTCCACCGGCTGCGATTCGCGTCCCTCGAAGCGATCGCGGATGACCTGTCCCGCCACGGCCACCGGGTCGTTGGCGGGCAGCACGCGCTCGTCCGGCTGGCCGGTGACGAGATGCAGCGACGGCGAGGCGAAGAGCGCGAGCAGGCCGAGCGTCAGCACCACGACCGTCCAACGGCGACGCATGACCATTCCCGAGACCCGGAACCAGAGCCCGTG
>JAJXSV010000167.1 GCA_021784375.1 Actinomycetes bacterium
CTCCCTCAATGGTGCTTCAGCGCGATGCGCGGTCCCGGGAGTCGGCGTGTTCAAGCAGATGAATGGCAAAACTCCTTGCACACCAAGTGTAGATCGTCAGGGGTCGCCGGGCGGGGTCAGGTGGTGGTGCTCACCGGTCGTGGTCCCCGGCACTCGGGAGTGGGAGGGCGTGGCTTCTGGCGCGTGCTCCGAGCTCCAACTCGAGAGGAAGGCGAGGGCCTGGGCCGATGGGCTGGCCGGTTCCACCGTGTACAGGATGAGCGTGAGTCCCCGGTCCGCGGGGAGGTCGAGCGCCTCGCCGGTGAGCTCCAGGTCGCCCACCACCGAGTGGTGCATGACCTTCGTGGCGCTGCGGTGCAGCTTCACGTTGTACGTCGCCCACCAGGTGCGGAACTCGTCGCTCTGCATGGAGAGCTGCCCGACGAGGTCGGTGAGGCCCTGGTCGTAGGGGTTGCTGCCGGCGGCTATGCGCAGGGCGGCGACCGAGTCGCGTGCGATCGCGTCCCAGTGCACGTAGAACTCGCGTGCTCGGGGATCGAGGAACAGGTAGCGGGCCAGGTTGAAGCCGACGGAGGGATCAGTGAGCGCATCCGCGAACAGCGCCCGCCCCATGCGGTTGAAGGCCAGGAGGTCCATGCGTTGGTTGCGGACGTACGCGGGTGCCTGGATGGAGTCGAGCATGCGTTGCACGCCCTCGCGCACAAGGCCGCCGGGACGGCGCGGGCGCGATGTGGTGGGTGCTGACCTGCGTTCACCGGCCGCGGCACGCGCCAGATTGAACAGGTGCGCGCGCTCCGACTCATCGAGTTTCAGTGCGCGTGCGAGGGACTCCAGCACCGCCTCGGACACGCCGGTGAGGTCGCCGCGCTCGAGGCGCGTGTAGTAGTCCGTGCTGACGGCAGCGAGCATGGCGACCTCCTCGCGTCGAAGGCCCTTCACGCGTCGCTTTCCGCCATGGAACTGCACACCCGCCTGTTCGGGAGTCAAGCGCTCGCGCCGGCTCACGAGGAAGTTGCGCACTTCGCTCCGCTGGTCCATGTGGGCACGCTACGGCGCCGTCCGCCGCTATGGGAGGGTCTGGCCTTCCCCCGCTGAACCGTCACTCCCGGCAGGGCCCGATCCATGCGAGTCTGGGCGGACCAAGCGAAGGGAACCACCATGCAGACCGTGACCTTGAACAACGGCGTAGCGATGCCGATCCTCGGCTTCGGCGTCTTCCAGGTGCCCGACCCGCGCGAGTGCGAGGCGGCAGTCACGACGGCGCTCGAGGTCGGCTACCGCCTCATCGACACCGCCGCCTCGTACATGAACGAGGAGGCCGTGGGGCGCGCCATCGCCGCCAGTGGCATCCCGCGCGAGGAACTCTTCATCACCACCAAGCTCTGGCTGCAGGATGCCGGCGAGCACACAACGCCGCGCGCCTTCGAGCGGTCTCTGCGCAAGCTGGGGCTCGACTACCTCGACCTCTACCTCATCCACCAGCCCTTCGGTGACTACTACGGCGCTTGGCGCGCCATGGAGAAGCTCCAGTCCGAGGGCCTGGTGCGCGCCATCGGAGTCTCCAACTTCTACCCTGACCGGCTGGCGGACCTGGTGGCGCACAACGCGATCGTGCCTGCGGTGAACCAGGTCGAGACGCACCCCTTCTTCCAGCGCACTGCCGATCAGGCGCATATGCAGGGGCTCGGTGTGCAGATCGAGTCATGGGGTCCGTTCGCAGAGGGACGCAACGACCTGTTCACGAACGCGACGCTCACCGCGATCGCCGAGCAGCATGGGAAGTCCGTTGCCCAGGTCGTACTGCGCTGGCTCATCCAACGCGGTGTCGTCGTGATCCCGAAGTCGGTCAGGCCAGAGCGCATTGCCCAGAACTTCGATGCCTTCGGCTTCATGTTGAGTGACGAGGACATGTCGGCCATCGCTGGCATGGATGGTGGCGTGAGCCTGTTCTTCGACCACCGCACGGCGGAGGCGGCAACCTGGATGGGCTCGCGCCGGCTCGACCTGTAGCGACTGCCCCTGGGCCCGCAGCGATCAGTACGCGCCCTTGATGACGAAGTACGAGCCGCGGATGGTGCCGGCCAACTTCGACTTCTGGCGGGCGAACTTGAAGCGCTCGGCGAGTTCCGGCGGCACCGGCATGCCGTCGGACAGCTTGAAGCCGACGGCGCGCTTGCCCGCATCACCCAGCGTGTACAGCACGTTGATCGAGAGGCCGCTCTCGTAGAACACGTATGACCAGCGGATCCCGTCCACCTCGAACTCGGTGGCCTCCAGGGGCTTGGAGGCGATGACGAGTTCACGCTCCGCGGCGAGGATGTCATGCACGTATTTGATGACCCTCTTGGCCGTCGGCTTGTCGGCAGCCTCGACCGTGAAGGCGTGGTCGTACTTGTTCCGGAAGTAGCGCGCCTCGTTCGCCCGCAGGCCCGCGAGCGCTGACGCGACCGGCGAGGATTCCAAGCCGACGGTGGAGACGTTGACGAAGTCGACCTCGTAACCCATGATCTGCTCCCACCTGGGCGATGCATATGGCGAACCTGCGGCCGACACTAGCCGACCGCGAGCCGACCGCGCCCGGGCTCGCGCCTGCCATCCTTGGACGATGATCGCGCATGACCTGCCACCCGTTCCCGACGGAGCACTGCTCGTCGCCAATGGGAAGCAGGCGCTGTCGCTGGTGGCGCAGGAACTCCGGGACCACGGCGTCCACACGCTGTTGGCTCCGGACTTCCACTGCCTGACCATGATCCAGCCCTTTCAGCTCGAGGGCATCGGCGTGCGCCACATCGCGACCGATGCCCGTGCCCTGATGGAGCCCCATCTGCTCGGCGACGAGTTGGCTCGTGGTTCGCACCAGGCAGTGCTGCATTGCGAGGTCTACGGCGCACGTGCGGGCGCCCCACTGCGCGGCGTACTCGAATCCGCTCGCGCCCGCGGGGTGCCCGTCGTGGTTGATGCCACGCACTCCGTCCTCGCGCCGAGCCATGACCCCGGGGACTACCTGGTGGCGAGCCTCCGCAAGTTGCTGCCGGTGCCCGACGGTGCCTTCGTCACCGGCACGGCACGGTTACCCAGCTTCCCTCGCCGACCGAGTGACGATGAGGCGGCGAGACTGGCGGACCTGGCGCTGCGCTGCCACCGCGACTTCCTGGCTGGCAGGGCATCACGTCAGCGCTACATGGACGCGGTGGATGCAGCCGAGGACGCCATGCTCGAGGCTCGCCAGCCCTCCGACATGAGCAGGACCTCCTTGCAGATCATGGAGGAGATCGACGTCGCGGGCCTGCGCGCCGCGCGTCGGGCCAACGCTGCGGTGCTCCTCGGACGCTTCACCGGGTGGGGTCTGGAGGTCCTCAATCCCGGCAGTCCCGAATGCGGGCTGGTCGTGCGCGTGGAGGACGCCGAAGCCGCGGAACGCGATCTCCTGGAGGCAGGGATCATCTGCCCCGTGAGCTGGCCGCGTCCGCCGGGGTTGGCGAGGCAGGTGGCGTGGCGCACCGGCTGGATCGCAGTCCCCGTCGATCCCGGGATGGATCGCGAGCGACTCGAACGAGCTGCCGACATCGTCCGGCGTCACGCCGGGAGCGTGTGGCGTCGCCAGCGACCCCAATCGAGGGGCCGCTGCACTCGCGCACCGGGCGAGGACGAGTGACAATGGGCGCGTCACCGGTTGGAACTGTGGGGAGCATGTGGCTGTGGAGTCTTGGAGCGCGGCGGAACTGGCGCTGATCGATGCTGGGGACGACCTCCATGTGTCGCCGCTTCGCGAGGACGGGGCCACCTTCGGCACACCCACCTGGATCTGGTCCGTCGTGGTGGACGGTGGACTCTACGTGCGCGCGTACAGCGGTGTGCAGTCGCGGTGGTACCAAGCCGCCCTTGCCCGACCGGACGGGCGCATCCGGGCAGCCGGTGCCGACTACGCCGTGACCTTCGAACCGACCCCCGCTGCGATGGACGACGCCATCGACGCCGCCTACCGAGGGAAGTACGCGAGCAGCCCGTACCTGGACCCCATGCTGGCGGACGCCGTGCGCCGTGCCGGTATGCGGCTGGTGCCACGGCGCGGATAGCGGCCCCTGTCGCGGGGATCCGGCGACCTGGGACGCCTGCGCCTGCACACTGGCGGCGCTAGGCGGAGGCCTCGCGCGCGGCCCTGAGGAGCGCGCTCACCGGCGCGGTCAGTGGCTTCCTCCACAGGACCTGCAAGGGCACCGTGGCAGGGTTCGCCAGCGGACGCGATACGAGTGGGGAGGCCTCCGTCACCGCGTAGTCCCGCGGCACGATGGCGAACGCCCGGCCCTCGCGCAGGAGGTAGGAACGCGCACCCGAGATACGGCTGCTGCCGGTGAGGATGAGCGGGTCCAGTCCCCGTTCCTGGCTCACCGCGAGCAGGGCGTCGTAGTACTCGGGATTCTGCTCCCGTGGCCACATGAGGAGCGGCAGCCGCACGAAGCGCGTGAGATCGACCGTACGGCCCCGTCCCGCGAGGGACTCGTGCACCACCACGTGCAGTGCGTCCTCGGCCAGGGTGCGCCTGCCGAACCCCGCGATGGCCGACACGTGATGGCCGATGCCGACATCCGCGCGTCCGGCGCTCAGGGCCGCCGGCACTCCTCCCGTATCGACCTCCACCACTTCGACCTCGATATCCGGCCGCTGACGCTCGAGTGTGCGCAGGACGTCGGGAAGCAGGCGGTTCACGACGCTGGGGGTCGCCGCCACACGGACGACTCGCGAAGCGGTCGCTCGCAGCCGACCAGCCTCGGCCAGCAGGCGTGCGGCATCGGCCAGGACGGCATCGGCGAGCGGGAGCAGTGCAGTTCCTGCATCGGTGAGGCGGGCGCCGCCCGGGCCACGCTCGAACAGGGCCGCCCCGAGGGTGCGTTCGAGCAGTTTGATCTCCTTGCTCAAGGTCGGTTGGGCAAGGCCGAGAGCGGCAGCGGCGCGTCCGAAGTGCAGCTCCGTCGCAACCGCGCGAAAGGCGTGGAGTTGACGCAGGGTCGGTTCCATAGCCTAAGTCTATGAAGCCATGCAAGATCTGTGCTTGTTGTGCATGATGGACACGCGTACCTTCGGATTGCCCTCTCCGTCACGAAAGGCCGCCCATGACCGACTACTTCCACATGAGCCCCGCGGTGCGCGAGGCCCTGGCCGACGGCCAGCCCGTGGTGGCGCTGGAATCCACGATCTTCACGCACGGCCTGCCACGACCACGCAACCTGGAAGTGGCCCTCGAGGGCGAGTCCGTCATCCGTGGGGCCGGCGCCGTCCCCGCCACCATCGGCGTCCACCGTGGGGTCCCGACGGTCGGCCTCAGCACAGCGCAGATCGCGGACATGGCCAACGATGATGCCCTCATCAAGGCCAGCACCCGCGAACTGGCATACGCAGCGGTGACCGGCGTCAGCGCGGGCACCACCATCGCAGCCACCGCATTCCTGGCCCGTGCCGCTGGCATCGACGTGTTCTCAACCGGCGGCCTGGGCGGCGTGCACCACGGTGCCGAGTCCTCCTTCGACGAGTCCGCGGACCTCGTGGGCATGGCACGCACATCCATCGTGCTCGTGAGCTCCGGCGCGACGGCAATC
>JAJXSV010000168.1 GCA_021784375.1 Actinomycetes bacterium
GGCAAAGGAGATGAGCCCGCGAACGAAGGCCAGTTGATGCTCGGAACCGGGATCGGCGTTGCGCGCTGCGTCGAACAGCGCCTCGGCCAGTTGTCGCATGTAGTGGGGCCGGCGCAGGGGGTTGGCAAAGGAATCGGTCGCGGCCCTGGCGTAGCGCAGCATGGTGCTCACAACGCTCACCTCGGGTTCGGTGTCGATGGCCTGCAAGACCAATGCCACCCAATCGCCGGTGGGCAGTTCGCCGTCCCGGGTCATGTCCCACGCCGACATCCAGACCAGGGTGCGAGCCAGGGAATCGGCGATGGCGCCGTAGTCCTTGATGGCATTGCGCATGGAGTGGTGATCGAGCCGGACCTTGGCGAAGGTGTGGTCGCCGTCGTTCACGAGCAGCAGATGCGGACGCGGGCGGCCGATGAGTTGCTCGAGGTCGGTGATGGCGCCGTCCACCGTGACCCACACGCTGTCGGTGCAGGTGAGGACATCGTCGACGAAGTCGTAGAAGCCGAGAGCCAAGCGATGTGAACGCAGTACCGGCTCCAAGCCCTCCGGCTCGCGGGCCGGCTCCTGATGCAGCAGCACCTTGGTGTAGATGCCATCTCCGTCCACCTCTGCCTCAAGACGCAGCAGGTTGACGCCGGGCGTCTGGATCCAGGCGTTGGTCCACGCGGTGAGATCGGCACCGTTGGCGCGTGAGAGCTCGGCCAGCAGATCGGCCAAGGTGGCATTGGAGAACTGGTACTTCTGCAGGTAGCTGCGGACTCCGGCGATGAAGGCCTGCTCGCCCGTGTAGGCGACCAGTTGCTTCAGCACGGAGGCACCCTTGGCATAGGAGATGCCGTCGAAGTTCGGTCGCACGGAGTCGAGATCGACCATCTGCGCCGCGACCGGGTGCGTCGTCGGCTGCTGGTCCTGGCGGTAGCCCCATTCCTTGCGCAGGCCCAGGAAATCGGTCCAGGCATCGCCGTATTCGGTGGCGCGGGTCATGCACCAGTAAGACGCCCACTCGGCGAAGGACTCGTTGAGCCACAGGTCCTCCCACCAGCGCATGGTGACGAGATCGCCGAACCACATGTGGGCGAGTTCGTGCAGGATGGTGTTGGCGCGCTGGATGTATTGGAAGCGCGTGACCTTGGAACGGAAGATGTAGTCCTCGAGAATGGTGACGCAGCCGGCATTCTCCATGGCACCCGCGTTGTACTCGGGGCAGAAGAGTTGGTCGTACTTGCCGAAGGGGTAACCGATCTGGAACTGATCCTCGTAGTAGCTGAAGCCCTGCTTGGTTTCACGGAAGATGCGGTCGGCATCCAGGAACCCAGCCAGCGAGCCACGGCAGTAGATCCCCAGCGGGTAGGTGCCGAAAGGTCCGCTGTATTCGTCATGCACATGGTGGTAGGGCCCAGCGACGATGGCTGTGACATAGGTGGACATGCGCTTGGTGCGAGCGAACTCCCAGCGGTCCAGGCCTTCCCCGGCCGGGCTGCGCCGGGCCAGTTCGCCGTTGCTCACGACCTCCCAATGTGCGGGCGCCGTCACCGTGAAGATGAACTCTGCCTTGAGGTCGGGTTGTTCGAAGTTGGCATAGACCTGACGCGCATCGGGGCACTCGAACTGCGTGTACAGGTAGGTCTCGCCGTCCACCGGATCCACGAAGCGATGCAAGCCGGTGCCATCGCGCGTGTACTTGCAGCGGGCATCGACGACGAGGGTGTTCTGGGCAGCCAGCGTTGGCAGCGGGATGCGGCTGTCCTCGAAGGATGCAGGGTTCAGCGCTTGGCCGTTGAGGGTGATGCTGCGCACCTCATCGGCCACCAGATCGATCCAACTGGAAGCACCCGGTGTGGCTGAGAACTGCACCGTGGTGCGGCTGGCGAAGGTGGGCGAGTCGCGCACCTCGCTGAGATCGAGGACCACCTCGTAGTGGTCGACGGTGATGACGGCGGCGCGTTCCGCCGCTTCGGTCTTGGCAAGATTCTGGCCGGGCACGTTGCTCCTTGAAGGTTTCGCCAATCCTGTCACGCGCGAGCGCCCTGCAGGGCGGGGAATGCCGACCAGCGCGATGATTCCTGGGCTCAACCGCTCCCGTCCCGCTGCCACATGCCAGAATTCGTCCATGCGAGTTCACATTGCGTCCGACCACGCCGGCTTCGATTTCAAGAACATTCTGGCCGATCACCTGCGTGCGCAGGGCCACGATGTCGTCGATCACGGCGCGCACCACTACGACGCCAATGACGACTACCCCGCTTTCTGCATCGCGGCTGGCGAGGCTGTGGCCGCCGAGGCGGGCTCACTCGGCGTGGTGCTCGGCGGTTCCGGCAATGGCGAGCAGATCGCGGCCAACAAGGTGCGGGGCATCCGCGCAGCCCTGGCCTGGAGCGTGGAGACGGCACAACTCGGTAGGCAGCACAACAATGCCAATGTGGTGGCTGTGGGCGGTCGCATGCACTCGACGGAGGAGGCGCTTGCCATCGTCGACGCGTTTCTCTCCACGCCCTTCTCCAACGACCCACGGCATGTGCGCCGCATCAACGAGGTCCTCGCCTACGAAGAGCGGTAGGGAAGACCCATGGCCCGCGAAATCAGCAAAGACCTGACCCTCTGCGTGTCCCTTTCTGCGCGTCCCAGCAACATCGGCACCCGCTTCCACAACTATCTCTTCGAGGCACTCGAACTTCCTTTCCTGTACAAGGCGTTTGCGCCCACCAACATCGAGCAGGCGGTGCTCGGGATCCGCGGGTTGCCCATTCGTGGTGCGGGCATCTCCATGCCCTACAAGGTCCAAGTGATCCCACTACTCGATGAACTCGACGCCTCGGCGGCAGAGATAGGTGCGGTCAACACCATCGTGAATGACCACGGCAGGCTCACGGGCTACAACACCGATGTCATCGCGGTGGAGCAGTTGCTGGCGTCCAATCAGGTGCGCAGCGAAGTGCCCGTGGCGTTGATCGGTTCAGGGGGAATGGCCAGCGCCTGTGCAGCGGCTCTGGCCCGGGCCGGATTCGACAAGGTCACGGTGGTGGCCCGCAACCAGACAGCGGGGACAGCCTTGGCCAATCGTCACGGGTGGAGTTGGGAACCTGTGGCCGAAGCGCGGTTCTCGACTCTGCTCAATGCCACGCCGGTGGGGATGGCCGGTGGTCCGGACGCTGACCGACTGCCGGTATCCGAGGCCGTGGTTGAGCGGGCCACGACCGTCTTCGACGTAGTGGCGGTTCCCGAAACCACACCACTGCTGCGCCTGGCGGCAGCGCATGGCAAGCAGTGCATCACCGGGGGAGAGGTCATGACCTTGCAGGCGGTCGAACAATTCGAGCGCTACACCGGCATCCGTCCCGGGGCTGATCTCATCGCTGCGGCGGCAGCCTTTTCGCGACCTGCCTGATCGAGTGCAAGGATCGAGGTCGTGCCGGGGAGGCAACGTGGAATGCCACGGCGCCCCTAGCCGTTGCAGCAAGTGAAGTTGGAGGTGCTGTCGTGTCCGAGACCATCGAACTGACCGTCGGAGGTATGACTTGCGGCTCGTGTGCGGCACGCATCGAGCGCAAGCTCAACAAGTTGGACGGGGTCGAGGCCGCGGTCAACTACGCCACCGGCAAGGCCTTCGTTCAATTCGACGCCGGCATCGCTCCCGCTACGCTCATCAAGACAATCGAGGACACGGGGTACACCGCAGCCCTGCCCAGCAATGACGACTGGGAGCACGACGAAGCCTCGGAACTGTTCCTCCGGCTCATCGTCTCCGCCGCTCTGGCATTGCCGGTCCTCATCATCTCCATGATTCCCAGCGCCCAGTTCGACGGCTGGCCCTGGTTCGTCTTCGCGCTGGCCACGCCGGTGGTGCTGTGGGGTGCGCTTCCCTTCCACCGCGCCGCCCTCGTCAACGCCCGTCACCGCGCCACCACCATGGACACCCTGATCTCGATCGGCGTCATTGCCGCCTACGTGTGGTCGGTGAAGACGCTTCTCAGCGGCGTAAGCCTGGGCCACCTGCATGGCAGCGCGGCCGATCTTGCTGCCGGCAGCTCTGACGCCGGCGAGGTGTACTTCGAGGTGGCATCCGCAGTCACCACCTTCATTCTGCTCGGCCGCTATCTGGAGGCGCGTGCCAAGCGCCAATCCGGAGCAGCCCTGCGGGCACTGCTCAATCTCGGTGCCAAGGACGTGGCCGTCATCCGCGACGGAGTGGAGACGCGCATTCCGGTCGGCCTGCTCCGCGTCGGCGACCTCTTCGTCGTGCGGCCCGGCGAGAAGATCGCCACTGACGGCGTTGTCGTCGAGGGCGCCAGCGCCGTTGACGCATCCATGCTCACCGGTGAATCGGTGCCCGTGGAGGTTGCTGTTGGTGACGAAGTGGTTGGCGCCACAGGAAATGTGGGCGGCCGCCTGACAGTCCGTGCAACTCGCGTCGGCGGTGACACGCAACTGGCGCAGATGGCCCGACTGGTCGAGCAGGCGCAGAATGGCAAGGCACCGGTGCAGCGTCTTGCCGATCGGGTATCCGCCGTGTTCGTTCCGGTGGTCATCGTGCTGGCCCTCCTGACGCTGGCCGCCTGGCTGTTCACGGGTCACAGCGCGAACGCCGCCTTCACGGCCGCAGTGGCGGTGCTCATCATCGCCTGCCCCTGCGCCCTAGGTCTGGCCACCCCGACCGCGCTGCTCGTGGGCACCGGCAGGGGTGCGCAGATGGGCGTGCTCATCAAGGGTCCGCAAGTGCTGGAGTCCACGCGCAAGGTGGACACCATCGTTCTCGACAAGACGGGCACCGTCACGACCGGTCGTATGGCGTTGCATCAGGTGGTGCCCGCTCACGGTCAATCCGCAGCCGACCTGTTGCGCTGGGCCGGTGCGGTTGAACACAACAGCGAACATCCCATTGCCGCTGCGGTCGCGGCTGCTGCTGTCACCGAACACGGTCCACTGCCAGGCGTCGAGGATTTCATGAGCACTCAGGGACTCGGGGTACGCGGTCGCGTAGAAGGCCACGCCCTGCACGTGGGCCGCATTTCCTGGCTGCACGAGGAAATGGGCTCGACGCTTCCCATCGAACTGGTGCCCGCGGAACACGATGCGGAAGCACATGGTCGCACCGTGGTCGGCGTGGCCGTGGATGGCGCCATCAGTGGGCTGATCGTGGTTGCGGATGCACCCAAAGCCACCTCCAAGCGGGCGGTGCAGGAGTTGAAATCACTTGGCCTGCGTCCAGTTCTGCTCACCGGTGACAGCGAGGCCTCAGCACGCGCCGTCGCCGATGAGGTGGGAATCACCGAGGTGATTGCTCGGGTCCTACCGGCAGACAAGGTGGCGGTGGTGCAGCGCCTGCAGGCCGAAGGTCGTGTGGTCGCCATGGTTGGAGACGGCGTCAACGATGCTGCCGCGCTGGCCGCCGCAGATCTGGGGCTGGCCATGGGCACGGGCACCGATGTCGCGATCGAGGCCTCGGACATCACACTGGTGCGCGGAGACCTGCGGTCCGCAGCCGACGCCATCCGACTCTCCCGCGCCACCCTGCGCACCATCAAGGGCAATCTTTTCTGGGCCTTTGCCTACAACATCGCGGCAGTGCCGCTGGCGGCACTTGGCCTGC
>JAJXSV010000169.1 GCA_021784375.1 Actinomycetes bacterium
ATCACGCGGCCGCCGAGGATCGCTGCAGCGCCGGCGAGTGTTCGCAGCAGCGTGGTCTTGCCCGAGCCCGACCGGCCGGTGATGGCCGTGATGCTCCCGCGCCGGAAGACGTGCGTGATGCCCGACGGCACGGGATGGCCCGCCATGCCGCAGGTGAGCTCTTCGAGGCTGAGCAACGGCTCGCTGGTTGCCTGACGACGATGAGGCGAGGGGGGCAGGACCGCGACTTCGGCATCACGGCCCGCGAGTTCGATGCCCTGATCGCTGCGAATGGCAGCGACCTGACGGTGCAGGCCGATGCGCAGCTCATCCGGGATGCGCACCCACCCGCGCGCGTCGATGACCTGCTTCGGCACCGCACCGGGCGACCACTGCTCGCTGATGCGCCCATCCCGCAGGCTCACCACACGATCCGCGATGCGCTCGGCCCGCGCATCGTGCGTCACCAGCAACACAGTCACGTGACGTTGCCGCACCTGCCGGTCCAGCGCGTCGTACAGCGCTTCCGCCTCCTCAGGTGGCAGTGCTCCCGTGGGCTCATCGGCAAGCAGCACATCGGGCTCCATCGACATGGCCAGGGCCACGGCGACTACCTGTCGCTCGCCACGGGTCAGTCGTGCAATGCGGCGGTGATGGATGGCGCGGGGAACGAACTCGAGTCCACTTGCGCTTCCGAACAATGCGAAGTGCTCCCGCACCGTCAGCTGCCCCGCCAGGTTGTCGAACTGGCGCACCACCCCTATCCGCGGGTCCGAGCCACCGCCACCGGAAACGAGCACCGAGCCGGCCGTGGGTTCGAGCTCGCCGCTCAGGATGCCGACGAGTGTGGTCTTTCCGGACCCATTCGGCCCGCGCACGATGCACACCTCGCCATCCGCCACTGTCAGGTCGAGTCCGTTGAGGGCGGGAACGGCGCTCGACCCCGTTCCGTAGACCTTGACCAAGCCATGCAGTGCGATGCTCATGGCTGCTCCGGTGCCGGGGCCCGGTGAACGCCGCTACGAGCGGCCGCGGTGGCCGCGGTCCAGGCGAGGAGCAGTGTGCCGACAAGCACGAGCAGTTGCCGGCCGAGGTCCGCCTGCGGCGCCAACGGGGGCACGGCGGGGTTGCCGGAGAGATCGATGTTCGACCAGGTGAGCACGACGGGAAGCAGCAGCAGGAGCACCGCCAGCGCGAGCGCTGCGGCGGACGCGGTCAAGGCCACGACCACATCGCGAACCGTCCTGGACATGCGACTCCGAGGAAGGCCCTGCGCCTCCCAGCCGGCGAAGTCCGAAGTGCCGACCACCTCCCGCACCGACGTCAGCGCGAAGGCGATGAAGAGCAGCACAACCACGAGCACCAGCAACTCCAGTGTGCGCTCGCTCCAAGCGCTCGAACTCGAGGCCGCGTCGAGCGCCTCGACGCCGGCGCGGTTCGTCACGGTGAGCCCGACCATCGCTTCCGATTGCGCGACTGACGGCGCCAACGGCCGGGTGAGCCAGATGTCGCTCACCCGCAGGCTCTCCGGGGCGTAGGCCGCCAACAACCCGTCCAAGGTCCCGGGATCCAACAGGATGAAGCGCTGCGAGACGGTGGGAAGTCGTTGTACCACAAGGGAAACCCGGACGGGCACCACGACAGCCCCGTTCAGCCGCACGGCGATCACGCCGTTCCGAACCAGCGATGACGTCGCAGGGTCCACGACTGCGCGCACCTGTACGGGCGGACGCACCACCGACGCGAAGGCCTGGCCGCCCACCAGTGCGTAGGGCCAGCGCAGGGAGCCCACGCCCATGGCACGCATCGGACCGGTCGCCGGCAGTGATGCAGCGATGTCGAGGGGCGCTGTGTCAGCGGAGAGGGCGTCGATCACCAGCGTCCCGGTGGGAGCAGCGAGGGCGTTGCGCCCCTCACCAACGGCATGCGCTCGGTGTGCCATGGCGTCCGGCAACTCGGCGAGGGCGAAACCGAGCAGTGCGACCGTGGAAGCCGAGATCTGCAGGTTGAACCTGCCATTCGCCTGCACCGTCAACGGGATCTGCGTGGATTCGAGGCGGTCGTTCATGACCCAGACGGACAGCGAGACCGTCGACGCCAGGCCCAGCACGTGACCCGACAGTCGGTGCTTGCCGCGGAGGGTCTGGCCGACTGCATTCGCGTTGGCTGGCAGGGCAGACGTGATCGCACGATTGGGAACCCCGGTCTGGTCGCTGATGTCGGGCACTTGTGTCCAAGCGCCCGGATCCACCGAGATGAGTTGGACGGGGATGTCCTGCACGACGCTCTCGCGCACGCTGGTGACGACCGTGCGTACGGGGAACACCCTGCCCCCACCGGACATCCTCGAGTAGTCGGAGAGCGAGTGGTCCTGCATGGGCAGGCGATCGCCCCAGGTGATGCGCGTTGCCAAGGGGCTGGCGAAGATCGCGTGATCGGTGATGCCTTGCTGCAAGGTGGCCAGCGATGCCATCGACGACATGACGAAGGCGGCGAGGAAGCCCGTGACGACCGCCATGGCCGTGAAGCGGGAGGCGTTGGCTCGCAGGAGGTTCCGTGTGAATGGCCGTGTCGCGAATCGCCTACCCGCAGGCGCGAGCAGGACGGCGAGCGCGCCACCCGCGCAGGAGAGCAGCAGGACCTGCCCGTCGTACCCGCCAAGCCACGCAATTGTGACCCAGGTACCGCAGGCGAGTGCCAGCACCGCCGCGCCCGCCCAGCGCCTGAGTGCGAGACCGGCGATCAACGCCAGCCAGCCCGTGCCGAGCAACGTCACGGTCCACCAGGCCAGCAACGGCTCGACGGTGTGCGGGCTCCGGAACGCCAACTCGCTCGAAGCGACACCGATGCCGACACCGATGAGACCGCCGAGTCCGACGACCAACGCGGCAAGCCCGCCGGTGAGGAGCAAGGACTCACCCGTCGACCAGTCGTACTGGCGGCCCAGTTGCAGCAAGGAGTCATGCTCACGCCGTGACGCGAGCGCGATGCGGTGCACGGAGAAGACGACGATGAGCAGCAGGCACAGGGCCAACCCGAGCATGCGACGCTGGAGTGCCAGCACCTGCGCATGTGTCGCCGCCAACTGGGTGGTCGGCGCCACCAACTGCAGTTGACCGCTCTGCAGACTCAGGCGATCCGCCGCCGTCATCAGCCGATCGATGTAGCCGCCGATGCCCGTGGCGTTGATGATCGAGGGGTCGATGCGCGCCGACCAACTCAGGGTGTGTGGGACCGCGACGAGCGCACGCAGGCGGGCCATGCCGCTGACATCGGCGCCGACAAGCAGGGGAGTGCCCGGTTCGAGCCCCAGCGCCAGCGCAGCATCCGGGCGCAGCCTGGCGTGGCCGACGACCTGCAGGCCGGATGGGGCATGGAAGTCGGCCCTTCCCACCAGCAGCACTTCACACGAGGAGGGCGTGCACGCGCTGGGAAGGCGTCCCGCATCCAATGTCAACTCGGCGGCGGGGCCTGCTGCGGCAAGCAACTGGTAACGACCGAAGCGCTGGTCGGAGAGTGGCCGGTAGGTGAGGTGTTCGAAGATGCGCTTGCCTGACAGCCCTTGCAGCGCCGGAATCGCGAGGGCGCGAATGGTGTCCGGGAGCGCCTGCGGGTCACTCGTCGTGACCGACAGCCATTGGCTGGCGGGGGGCAGTGCGGACACCCGCTCCGCAACGGCCTGCGACTCGACGGTCGCCTGGGCGGAGATGACGAGCACCAGCACGCCCTGCACGGCAGCGATGAGCAGGACAGCGCCGCCCAGCCCGGTGGACCGGCGCCAGAAGCGCAGCCATGACAGCCGCCAAGCCCTCATTGCTGCAATGTAGTGAGCGCTCCGCGTTGCGACGAGATGTTCGTGCCGTTGCTCGGGGCGACGCGGTGCGCGAGCAGGCGGCCACAGATCCCTGAATAGACTCGGCGCGGCGGGGTGGTAGCTCAGTTGGTCAGAGCCCCGGACTCATAATCCGGTCGTCGTCGGTTCGAGCCCGACCCACCCTACGGTTGTGATGTATTGGTCCGCCTGACGCGTGACAGTCTCGCATCTCGGGGGCGTTGCGTGTCGTGGAGCAGCGGGCCAGGCTCCAACCTGCTCTGGCCCGCGCCGGGCTCCCTCTCGGGCGCGGCACACCAGAGGGCGCGCATGCCCGCGTGCTGGCCCCACGCTGTCGTACGCTGTGCGCCGAATGAGGAGCCTCCATGACTGCGTTCCCCACGGACAGCGATCCTGCCGACTCGCCCTCCAGCCTGCCCGATGAACTTGAGGCCTCGCCGGAACTGGTGCGCGCTGCCACCACGCTTGGGCACGTTGCCGTGTGGGAGTACCGGGTCGCTGAAGATCGCATGTCCCGCACGCGCAACCACGACAGCCTGTACGGGCTTCCCTGGCAGGAGGTGTGGCATCGCAGCACCTTCCTGGACGCGACCGTCGAGGCCGATCGTGGTCCCTCCGGTGAAGCCATTGCGGCCTGCCTGGCCCCCGGGGGGCCGGACTTCTACGAATTCGACTTCCGCGTCATGTGGCCCGACGGCAGTCGGCACTGGCTGTCCGTTCGAGGCGAGGTGGTCGTCCGCACGCCCGATGGCGCTGGAGCGGTGGTCCGCGGCGTCCTCATCGACATCGATCATCGCAAGTCGACGGAAGCGCGTGTGGAGCGCCTGATGCGTCTCTACCGGACGTTGAGCGCGTGCAACCAGGCGCTCGTCAAGAGCAATTCGGAATCGGAGATCTTCCACACGGTCTGTGAAGCCATCGTGCTCGGTGGATTCGGCGAGTTCGCGTGGATCGGCAAGGAGCTGCCCACCGGTGAGCTGCACCCGGTCGCCTGGGCGGGCGAAGATTCACTCGACTTCCTGGCCTGGCGTGCTGCTGAGTTGGCACGGCATGCGGATGGGCAACGTGATCTGGCGGAGTTGTCGCGACGTCAGAATCGGGTGCTCTGGCGGCGGCAATCCACCACACTGCCGACGGACGTCTTCGGCGCCGCGTCGAGCCGACGCGGCTACGCCTCCACCACCGCGATCCCACTGCGCAAGGGCGGGCGACCGGTCGGCACGCTCTCCGTGTACTCGCGGGATGAGGAGAACTTCGATCCCGAACTGGACTCCCTGCTCGAGGAGATGGCGTCGGACATCTCGTTCGCGCTCGACAGCATGGATTTCCGGCAGGAGGAGCTGAAGACGCGTGAAGCGCACGAACAGAGCGAGCGCAATTACCGCGACATCCTGGAGAGGGCGTCCGTCGGCATCTACGTCGTCGAGGGCGGTCGATTCGTGCTCGTGAGCGAGCAGGCAGCGGCACTGCTGGGCTATGCGTCCGCAGCGCAGTTGCTCGGCATGGAGGCCAGGCGGGCGCTTCCCGAGCGCTACTGGGACCGGGTCGACGTGACGACGCCGATCCTGGAACGGCCGGAGCTCTCGCTGGACTTGACCTTCGAGGTCGATGATCCAGGGGCGCGGCCAAGGGTCGTGCGCGCTTCCTCCGTCACGGCCAACTTCGAGGGTCGCCCGTCGCGCGTCGGCTTCCTCGTGGAGGTGCCACACATCGCGGGCCCCTCGCTCGCTTGACCTGTACGGTGGCAGATCGGAA
>JAJXSV010000170.1 GCA_021784375.1 Actinomycetes bacterium
GTCGCCCGACCAGGCAATGGCGGCGATGACCTCACCGGAGGCCATGGCCGTCTTGTAGTCGTTGCCCGTGACCTGGCGGATGGTGCCGTCGTCGACCTTCTTCTGCAGCAGGTCGATGGCCGCCTGGAAGTCGGCGTCGGTGAACTTGTCGGCGCGCTTGCCCATGGCCATGAGCGTCACGCCGATGGTGTCGCGCATCTCCGAGAGGACGGTGACGCGACCCTTGAGGCGGGGATCCCAGAGCTCGTCGAGAGTCTTGATCTCGGTCTTGCCCGTGGTCTTGAGCAGCAACTTCTTGTTCCAGCCCAAGCCGGCAAAGCCCGACATCCAGGGCATGGTGAAGGCGCGCGTGGGATCGAAGGCCACGTTCATCCAGGTCTCGCCGATGTTGGCGTGGTTGGGCACATTGGCGAGGTCGATGCGCTGCGCGTAGCCCTTGCGGATCCAGATGTTCGCCATCCAGTCGGTGGCGGTGATGAGGTCGCGGCCGATGGGCTGGCCGTTCTCCAACTGCGCACGGACCTTGGCGTAGAACTCGTTGTTGTCGTTGTAGTCCTCGTTGTAGTTGACGAGGATGCCGGTCTCCTTGTGGAAGCGATCCAGGGTCGGACGGTGGCCGGCCTTGTCGACGTCGATGTAGTCGATCCACGTGGACCAGTTCATGATCTTCTCTTTGTCGGAGATATCCGTGTTGGTCGGAACGGGGGTCGCCGAGTTGGAGGCCGTGCTGCCACCGATTCCACCACCGCAGGCAGCAGCCACTGCGCCGACACCGGCCAGGCCGCCCAACTGCAGAACCCGACGGCGAGACATCAAACTGACGAGGTGCGCGATACGCGGGTCCTCGGGCGTGCGGTTCATTCCCTGTCCTCCACTGTTGCTGTCAACGACCGTTCGCTGCTGCCGCCAAGTCTGTCCTACGCGTAGCAGCAGACGCGGGAGCGGCGTCCCGGTTAGGGCTATACGGACAGTAGGCCGGAGGCTGCGGATTCGCTAGCGTGCTCGCCGAAATGCTGCGAAATCTTTCGTTTCCACGCCGAATGGCTGCGGATTCGCTTGCCAGCGCCCGTTCACCCTGCGAAACTCGACGGCATGGCCAAGACCGACACTGCCTCGATGCCGCTTGACGACGTCTCCAAGGCGATCATCGAGCAATTGCAGCGGGATGGGCGGGCGCCGTACGCCACCATCGGCAAGGCAGTGGGCCTTTCCGAGGCCGCGGTGCGCCAGCGAGTGCAGCGCATGCTGGACGCGGGTGTGGTGCAGGTGGTCGCCGTGTCCAATCCCATGCAGTTGGGGTTCACCCGGGCCGCCATGATCGGGCTCAACGTGGATGGCAGCATGGAGGCGGTGGCCCAGAAGATCGCCAAGATGCCGGAGATCGACTACGTCGTCATCACCGCCGGCTCCTTCGACCTGCTCTGCGAGGTCGTGTGTGAGAACGACGAGCAGTTGCTGAGCATCCTGCAGGACCGGCTGCGCACCATTCCGGAAGTCAAGGAGACGGAGACCTTCGTCTACCTGAAGTTGCTGAAGCAGACCTATCAATGGGGTACCCGATGAATCCGAACGATCCGATCGAACATCTCATCACCGGCAAGGATTGGTCGACTTCGGCACGCGACAACCTTTGGCTCTCCTTCACGCGGCACGGCGCGTTCTACGGCCTGGGCAGCCGTGAGGTGCCGGTGATCACCCGTGCCGAGGGCATCCACATATACGACGACAAGGGCAACCGGTACATCGACGGCCTCTCCGGCCTCTTCGCCTCGAACATCGGTCATGGCCGTGAGGAGATGGCGGCCGCGGCCTACGAGCAGATGATGAAGCTCGACTACTTCCCGCTCTGGGGGCTGGCGCATGACAAGGCCACCGAGCTGGCCGAGCGACTGGCCTCCTACGCCCCCGGCGACCTCAACCGCGTGTACTTCTCCACCACAGGTGGCGAAGCCGTCGAGTCGGCCTGGAAGCTGGTCAAGCAGTACTACAAGCTCACCGGAAAGCCCTTGAAGCACAAGGTCATTTCGCGCTACATCTCCTACCACGGCACTACGGCGGGAGCACTTTCCATCACCGGCATCCCCGGCGCCAAGCAGTACTTCGAACCCTTGGTGCCCACCACCATCCGCGTGCCCAACACCAACATCTACCGGGCGCCCGAGCATCTGCGCAACGACCCCGAGGCCTTCGGCAGGTACTGCGCCCACGAGATCGAGCAGGCCATCATCATGGAGGGCCCCGATACGGTCGCGGCCATCTTCCTCGAGCCGGTGCAGAACTCCGGTGGCTGCTTCACACCGCCACCGGGATACCTGGAGCGGGTGCGCGAGATCTGCAACCAGTACGACGTCGTCATGGTTGCGGACGAGACCATCACCGGATTCGGGCGCATCGGTGACTGGTTCGCCATGAATCGCTTCGAAGTGGTGCCGGACATCATCACCTGCGCCAAGGGCCTCACCTCGGGCTACGCCCCCCTCGGCGCCATGATCGTCTCCGACTTCTTCTTCGAGCCCTTCAAGCATGGCACCAACGCCTTCCTCCACGGCTTCACCTACGGCGGCCATCCCATGTCCGCGGCCGTCGCCATGAAGAACCTCGACATCATGGAGCGCGAGAACATCAACCAGCACGTGCGGGACAACGAGGACGGCTTCCGCAAGACCCTGGAGAAACTGCTTGACTTGCCCATCGTCGGCGATGTGCGCGGCGCCGGCTACTTCTATGCCATCGAATTGGTGAAGGACAAGGAAACCCGCGAGACATTCACCGACGATGAGGGCGAACGGTTGTTGCGCGGTTACGTGTCGGGCGCCCTCTGGTACAACGGCCTCTACTGTCGCGCCGACGATCGCGGCGACCCGGTCATCCAGCTGGCGCCGCCACTTGTCACGAACCAGGACACCTTCGACGAAATCGAGGGCATCCTGCGCAGCGTGCTGGAGAAGGCGCAGGACTTCCTGTGAGCCAGCACTCGGGCCTTTCACCACGCACCGAGTTCGGACGCAAGCCCGAGCGCGGTTCCCATGAGCGCGAGGTCTTCAATGAGGTGGTTGATGCGGCACGCGTCGGCCATCTGGGCTACGTGGTCGATGGCCAGCCCTATGTGCTACCCCTCGGCTTCGCCCGTGATGGCGAGGCTCTGGTCTTCCACGGCTCGACGGGCGCCCGGCCCTTCCGCCTGCTGGCGCAGGGCGCACCCTGCTGCTTCACCGTCACGCACGTCGATGGGCTGGTACTCGCGCGCAGCGCCAATGACTCATCCATGAACTACCGCTCGGCGGTGGTGCTGGGCAACTGCGAGAACGTCTCCGATGACGCGGAGAAGTGGCGCATTCTCGATGTCATCACCGATCACCTCCTGCCGGGCCGGCGCGCCTCGTTGCGACCGATGACCAAGAAGGAAGTGGCATCGACGATGGTGCTGCGCCTGCCCATCGTCGAGTTCTCGGTCAAGTCTCGAAGCGGCGATCCGGGCGATGAGGGTGCGGACATCGACTTCCCCGTGTGGTCGGGAGTGATGCCGGTCGTCACTACCTTCGGCACGCCGATCCCGGCGGGCAACATGGATCCCACGATCCCCGAACCCGCGTACCTGCGCGGTTGGCGCGCCTGACGCCAAGTACTTCCGCCCCGTCGATGGAGGTGAGGGCATGACCGCTTGGGGTCCGGAGGTCTGGCCCGAGTCGCTGTGGCGGGCCACCGCCGAGCCCTTGCTGCTGCCACCGACCGAGTTGCCGCGTTCGGCCGACGTCGTCATCATCGGCGCGGGTTACAGCGGCCTGTGGACGGCACTGCATCTGCTCCGCGAGCAACCCGGAGTCTCGGTGGTCGTGCTGGAGCGCACTGCTGTGGGCTTCGGCGCCAGTGGCCGCAATGGCGGCTGGGTGTCGGCCCTCTTCCCGACATCTCCGGAGAAGGTGGCGCACGCCTCCTCGCGGGTCGGGGCCCTCAACCTGCGCAGGGCGCTGCGTCAGGTCGTCGACGATGTTGCCAACTGGTCGCTCGAGGAGGGAATCGACTGCGACTACGCGAAGGGCGGCACCATCACGGTGGCCCGCAATGCCGCACAGCGGGAATCGTTGCGTGCGGAGGCCGATCACGAACGCGACTGGGAAAGTCCGGATACCGAGTTCCTCGATGCTGCCGGTGCGGCCGGGCACGTCCGCATCCAGGGCACCATCGCCGGCATGTACACACCGCACTGCGCGGTCTTGCATCCACTCAAGTTGGCGCGCGGCTTGGCCCGGGCGGTGCTGGCACGCGGTGGCATCATCGTGGAGCAGTGCACCGCACTCTCGTACAAGCAGGGCGTGGTCTCCACCGATCACGGCGTCATCGCCTGCGGGTCAGTGGTGCGTGCGACCGAGGGCTTCACCGCACGCTTCGAGGATCACGCGCGCGAGATCATGCCCATCTACTCCCTCATGATCGCCACCGAGCCCCTGCGCGAGGAGCAGTGGCAGGAGATCGGCCTGGCCCAACGTGAGAGTTTCACCGAACAGCGCCATGTCGTGATCTACGGACAGCGCACGGCGGACGGGCGGTTGGCCTTCGGCGGTCGAGGCGCGCCCTATCACTGGGCGTCCGCCATCGACGCCCGCTTCGACCAGCACCCGCGCGTGCATGCCCAACTGCAGCGAACGCTCGTCGAACTCTTCCCCTCACTACAGGGCGTGCGCATCACCCATCGCTGGGGCGGGGCGCTGGGCATCCCGCGCGATTACTTCCCCTTCGTCAATTTCGAGGCCGGCGTCGGCGTCATGGGCGGCTATGTCGGTGATGGAGTGGCGGCCGCGGCGCTGGCCGGACGCACCATGGCCGACCTGCTCCTCAACCGCACGACCGATCGCACCGCACTCCCCTGGGTGAACCGTCACCCACGCCCGTGGGAACCGGAGCCGCTGCGCTGGTTGGAGGCAAACGGCATGCTGGCCGGGCTGGCCCTGGCCGACGCCCAGGAGGCTCGGAGCAACCGTCCCAGCCGGCTGGCCGACTTGCTCTACCGGCTGCTCTAGCCCCGGTCTCAGCGGCGCGCCACCGCGTCAGGCACCACGCGCGCTGCCAACTGGATGAGGGCCTGGGTCGCCGACAGCCACGAGACTTCCGCCGGTGCCACCATGACGATGTCGCGGATGATCTCCTCGCGAATGGCCGTGCGCGGCAACTGTTCGCCCTGCACGAATGGCAACCACATATCGGTGGCCAGGGTGATTCCGAGGCCCTGTGCCGCCATCTGCACGGTGGCCGCGACGTCGTTCACCTCGTGCTGGACCCGCGGCTCCACGCCCACCCGCCGGAAGGCGGCACGCGCCACGCGTCCCAGCACCGTGGATTCGGCGGGAAGGATCCAGGCCTCATCGGCCAGGTCGGCGAGTGACGGCGGGCGGCCCGGCGGCAACTGCTGTTGCACGGCGCCGGCCACCCAGTAGCGCTCGGTGAGCAGATTGACGATGGAAGTGGAGCGTTCGCGTGGCAATGGAGCTTCGGGATGCTCAAGCCCGAAGGCCAGATCCACCTCGCCACGCGAGACCGAAC
>JAJXSV010000171.1 GCA_021784375.1 Actinomycetes bacterium
CTGTCCTCAGCGCGACCTGGCCCGCACCGTCGCGTGGCTCATTCGCAGTTCGCAACAAGTATTGGGAAATATCGAGAAATGACTCGACCAGTGCGCTTGCTCGAACTAGTGTTCGAGTCATACCAAGTGCCGTGTTGTGTGGCCGGGCGGATTCCCGGAGTCCTTGTCGATTCAGTTTGAGAGCACCGTTGCGACGGTGTGGCACTGGGATCCACGCTCTTCTGCGTCGAGGTCGGCCAACCTCGGCGCCGGCTGCATGCGCCATCACCAGCACAAGACGCATGCGGGATGGGAGATCGTCGACTCCCGATTGGACGGCACCTGCACATGGCGCTCGCCGCTGAGCCGTACGTACGCGCACGAGCCCGACCCACTACTCCCCTGGTGCGCGCCCGGCGATCCCGCTCTCGACGAGGACGAGCCAGCCTGAGCTGGAACTCCTCACCCTTTAGGCTGCCGGCATGGCTGGCGGCACCCCTGCAATCGTCGCCCTGCAGGCTGCGGGTATCGCATTCAGCGAGCACCGCTATGAGCACGATCCGGCCGCAGCCTCCTTCGGACTGGAGGCCGCTGCTGCCTTGGGATTGCCCACGGAACAGGTGTTCAAGACCTTGCTCTGCCTCGTGGACGGAACCCCGCACGTCGCGGTCGTGCCGGTCGATTGCCAACTCGATCTCAAGCGCGCAGCGGGCGCTGTGGGTGGCAAGCGCGCGGAGATGATGCAGGTCGATGCCGCCGAACGGCTCACGGGCTACGTAGCGGGCGGCATCTCGCCCTTCGGCCAGAAGAAGGCATTGCCGACCCTCGTCGACGAGACGGCCGACCTCTTCGACGTGATCTACGTGAGCGGTGGACGACGCGGACTGGACGTCGGCGTGGCACCGGCCGACCTCGCGCGCCTGCTCAACGCCATCGTCGCCGACATCGCGCGCTGATCGCTGGAGTCGCTTCAGGCGCGGCTGAAGGCGCCATCCAGGAAGCGCGCGGCGTGGTCGGAGGCGTCGAATTCGCAGGCGATCTCGATTTCGGATGCCAGGCCACGGGTGAGCAGCTCACGCCCAGAAACCGAGCCCATGATGGCGTCCCGCAGGTCGTGCGTCGTGCGGAATGCGCGCAGCGCGAGTTCGGCTTCAGGTGAGCTTGCATCTCCCGCAAGGCCGCATGCATCAACCAGTGCGGCAATGACCGCACCCGCTCCCAAGAGGTCCTCGATGGCCGGTCGCAAGGACTGGTCGGGCCAGCGCTCACCCGCGGGGATGACCACGATGGAGCCGCTGCCCGCCCGGGCAGCCGCTATGGCGGAAGCAGTGGCGCGGGCATTGCGCAGGCCGCCTGCGAAGACCACCGCCCCACTGGCGACGGCGGCCTGCGAAACGGCGGCGCCATTCGGTGACGGCAAGACGAGTTCCGGCACGTACGGTCCGTTGCGAATAGTCAGTGGCGACAAGGACCACGGGTGCTCGGCGTCGACGTCCTCGCGTCGTGCCGCGCAAGGAAATGCGGAGCTCGCATCAGCTGCAGACACGGCGAGTGCGTCTCGCGGGCGGATGCGCATGCCCCGATCCATGGCCACGGAGACGGTCGTCGAGAAGGACAGGACATCGACGACGACGGCGATGTCGTGGGCGCCGATGAGCGTTTGCGCGCCGATCGCCCCCCACTCACAACGCAGGGCGAAGCCTTGCTGCCGCTGCCAATCGGGGATCATGCGATGGCCGACGCGCCCAGCAGGGCCTTGAGGTCCCCGTACAGCGCAGTGGACGTCGTGACACGCAGGCGGTCGTCGATGCGCAGCAGCGTCTCGCGCGACCCATTGAGCAGCCGCAGTCGCACCTCTGTGGTACCGGGATGGTTGCGCAGGACATCCTTCAGTGGATCGATGACGGCGGGCACGCACTTGGCGATCGGCAACGAGATCACGAGCGGCCCGCTGTTGGGTTCGGTGAGGTCCGGCATCGACACCTCCATGGCCACCAGGCGCGGAGCATCGTCGTCGTTCTTCTCCAAACGACCCTTGATGAAGACGACCGCATCCTCGTTGATCATGGCCGCGACACCCTGGTAGGTCTGCGGCCAGATCATGACGTCAACGCCGCCCTCGAGGTCCTCGACGGTGGCGATGGCCCAGGCGTTGCCCTGCTTCGTCACCTTCCGCTGGAGGCCGGTGATGAGGCCGGCGATGGTGACGATCTGGCCGTCGCTGTAGTCGTCGCCGCTCAGCGCGGCGATTGACGCGTCGGCACCCGCCTGCAGGATGTGCTCCACGCCGAACAGGGGGTGGTCGCTCACGTAGAGCCCCAGCATCTCCCGCTCGAAGGCCAGCAACTGGGCCTTGTCCCATTCCTCGGTGCCGATGCTCAAGGTGAGGCCGGCCCCCGTCTCGCTCGCATCCTCACCGACGCCGCCGAAGAGGTCGAACTGACCCACTGCCTCGGCGCGCTTGATGTCGAGCACGGAATCAACCGCCTCGGCATGCACGTACACGAGAGCGCGCCTCGCGTGACCGAGGGAATCGAAGGCCCCAGCCTTGATGAGTGATTCCAAGGTGCGCTTGTTGCAAACGGACGCGTCCACCTTGTCGAGGAAATCGATGAAGGAGGTGAAGCGGCCCTTGGCCCTGCGCGTGGCGATGATGGAGTCCACCACGTTCGACCCGACGTTGCGGACAGCAGTGAGGCCGAAGCGGATGTCGTTGCCACGCGGCGCGAAGTCCGGCTCGGATTCGTTGACGTCCGGCGGCAGCACCTGGATGCCCATGCGCCGGCACTCGTGCAGGTAACCGGCGAGCTTGTCCTTGTCGTCCTTGACGGAAGTGAGCAGCGCCGCCATGTACTCGGGCGCGTAGTTCGCCTTGAGGTAGGCGGTCCAGTACGACACCAGGCCGTACCCGGCGGTGTGTGCCTTGTTGAAGGCATAGTCGGAGAACGGCACCAGGATGTCCCAAAGGGTCTGGATGGCGTCATCGGAGTAGCCGTGCTCCTTCATGCCGGCCGAGAAGGGGACGTACTCCTTGTCGAGGATCTCCTTCTTCTTCTTGCCCATGGCGCGGCGCAGCAGGTCGGCCTTGCCCAGCGAGTAGCCGGCCACCTTCTGGGCGATCGCCTGCACCTGCTCCTGGTACACGATGAGTCCGTAGGTCTCGTCGAGCACGCTGGCCAGCGGCTTGGCCAATTCGGGATGGATCGCGACGACGGGCTTGCGCCCGTTCTTGCGATCGGCGTAGTCGTTGTGCGCGTTCGCCCCCATGGGACCCGGGCGGTACAGCGCGAGGACCGCAGAGATGTCGTCGAAGGACGTCGGCGCCATGGACCGCAGCAACGCCCGCATGGGGCCGCCATCGAGCTGGAAGACACCGAGCGTGTCTCCGCGGGCGAGCAACTCGTAGGTGGCGCTGTCGTCGAGTTCGAGGCGCTCGAGCACCACCTCCTCGCCACCGCGATTGGCCTTGATGTGCCGCAGGCAATCGTCGAGCACCGTGAGGTTGCGGAGCCCCAGGAAGTCCATCTTGAGCAGGCCCAGTGATTCGCAGGCACCCATGTCCAGTTGGGTGATGACAGCGCCATCCTGCTCGCGCCGCATGATGGGGATGACGTCGATCAGCGGCTCAGCGGAGAGGATGACGCCGGCAGCGTGCACGCCCCACCCCCGCCGCAGGCCCTCCAGCCCACGGGCCGTGTCGACGACCTTGCGCACGTCCGCATCGGCCTCGTACTGGGCCCGAAACTCGCCCGCCTCCTTGTAGCGGTCGTGGCCCTCGTCGAAGATACCGGCGAGCGGGATGTCCTTGCCCATCACGGCCGGCGGCATGAGCTTGGTGATGCGCTCGCCCATCTGGAAGGGCATGCCGAGCACGCGGCCGGCATCCTTGATCGCAGCCTTGGCCTTGATGGTGGTGAAGGTGACGATCTGCGCGACGCGCTCCTCGCCGTACTTTTCAGTGGCGTAGCGGATCATCTCGGCCCGGCGGCGCTCGTCGAAGTCCATGTCGATGTCCGGCATGGAGATGCGTTCGGGGTTGAGGAATCGCTCGAACAGCAGGCCGAAGCGGATCGGGTCGAGTTCCGTGATACCCAGGGCCCAGGCGACCAGCGAACCCGCGGCGGATCCGCGGCCGGGGCCCACGCGAATGCCCACCTCGTGGGCATGCTGCACGAGGTCCGCGACGACGAGGAAGTACCCCGGGAATCCCATCTGCCGGATCACGGAGAGCTCGTAGGCAGCCTGGTCGAGGTGCGTCTGCGGCACCGGATCTGGGGCGAAGCGCGCGGCGAGACCACGCTCGGTCTCGGCCACGAGGAAGGTGCCCTCGTCGAAACCCGCGGGCAGCGGGAATCGCGGCATGAGGTCACGGGGCTCGCCGAACTCGACGTTGCAGCGCTCCGCGATGAGCAGGGTGTTGTCGCAGGCCTCGGGGATCTCGGACCACAGGTGCCGCATCTCCGCCGCCGACTTCAGGTAGAAGTCACGCGCGTCGAACTTGAAGCGGTTGGGATCGTTGAGGTTCTTGCCAGTCTGCACGCAGAGGAGGGTCTCGTGCGTGTCGGCGTCGGATGCGTACGTGTAGTGCAGGTCGTTGGTGGCGACGAATGGGAGGTTGAGCGTCCTGGCGATGCGCATGAGGTCTTCTCGGGTACGCCGTTCGATGGCGATGCCGTGGTCCATGAGCTCGCAGAAGAAGTTGTCCTTGCCCAGGATCTCCTGGTAGTCCGCAGCGGCCGCCAGCGCCTTGTCGTACTGCCCCGCCTGCAACCACCGGTTGACTTCCCCAGACGGACAGCCGGTGGTGGCGATGATGCCCTTGCCGTGGCGATCGAGCAGTTCCCGATCAAGTCGCGGGTACTTGCGGAATTGGCCCTCCAGCGAGGCCAGGCTGGACAGGCGGAACAGGTTGTGCAGCCCTTCAGTGGTCTCGGACCACAACGTCATGTGCGTGTAGTTGACCTTGCCCTTGCCTGCGCCCTCGTCACCGACGTCCTGCGCCACCTCATTGCCGAAGGAGAAGGGCGCACGGTCGTGTCGCGAACCGATCGGCACGTAGTAGGCCTCGATACCGATGATCGGCTTGACCCCGGCGGCCTTGCCCGCCTTGAAGAACTCGTAGGTGCCGAAGAGGTTGCCGTGATCCGTCATGGCGAGCGCCGGCATCTCCATGCGCGCGGCTTCCTTGAACAGGTCCTTCACGCGGGCCGCGCCGTCGAGCATCGAGTACTCGGTGTGGGTGTGCAGGTGGACGAACGACTCGCTCGCCAACGCGCCCACCTCCTGCCGATATCCGCGACGCGACACGGCGCCGGGCCGGCGTCTGCGGGGATGGTTCAGCGTAACGGTTACGCGGATAGCCTTCCTTCCGAGGAGGTGCTGACATGGCGATCCCTGCGGCATCCAGGCGATCGAACGTGGCACGCATCGGCCGCGCGCTCGGCTGGTTGCTCCCGATCGTCGGCACGCTCACCTACTTCGCCCACGAGTGGAACACCCAACCCGACCTGGCAGGGGACCACTACCCCCTGTATTGGGGC
>JAJXSV010000172.1 GCA_021784375.1 Actinomycetes bacterium
GCCGCCCTCATGGGCATCCAGGCGGTGAAGGGCGTGGAGTTGGGGGACGGTTTCGCCTTGGCGGCGCTGCGCGGATCGCAGGCGCACGACGAGATGGTGCCCACTGCAGACGGCATTCGCCGAGTTTCCGGGCGCAGTGGTGGCACCGAGGGGGGCATGAGCACCGGCGAGGTGCTGCGGGTCCGCGCTGCCATGAAACCCATTTCCACCGTGCCCCGCGCGCTGCGCACCGTCGACACCGCAACCGGCGAGGCCACGCAGGCCTTCAATCAACGCAGCGACGCCTGTGCGGTGCCCGCACTTTCCGTCATCGCCGAGGCCATGGTCGCGCTGGTGTTGGCCGACGCCGTCCTGGAGAAGTTCGGCGGCGACAGCGTGCAGGAGACTCGTCGAAATGTTGAGGGATACACCCGCGAAATGCGCATCCGATGAGCCCGCGGGCATTGCTCGTCGGTGCTCCCGGCGCCGGCAAGACCACCGTGGGCCGCCGCCTGGCTGAGTACCTGGCCGTCGAATTCCGAGACACGGATGACGAGGTCGTGCTGAAGGCCGGTAAGCCCATTGCCGACATCTTCATCGACCAGGGTGAGGATGCCTTCCGTGCCATGGAGACACAGGCACTGCGCGAGGTCATAGGGCAGTGCGATGGAGTCGTGTCGCTTGGCGGCGGCGTTGTCATGCGAGCGGAGAATCGCGAGCTACTGACCGGACTTCCCGTGGTCTGGCTTGAGGTGTCATTGTCCGAGGCCGTGAAGCGGGTGGGCATGGGAACCGCCCGGCCGCTGCTCATGGGCAACGTGCGTGGCCGACTTATGCAACTCATGGCGGAACGCACACCGGTCTACGAGGCGGTGGCAACACTGCGTGTGGTCACCTCCGGTCGCGAGGTTGATACCGTGGTCGAGGAAATCGCAGCGAAGTTGGAGGGCGGCGGTGTCTGACCTCACTCGTATCAGTGTCGACGTGGCTGCTCCCTATGAGGTGCTGGTGGGAGTGCGTCTGCTGGACCGGGTGCCCGATGCTGTCGGGGGAGCCGCCCGCGTCGCCGTCATCCACCCCGCAGCCCTTTCCTCCACGGCCACCGCCATCGCCGAGGCGCTCCGTGGTACCGGGCGTCTGGTGATCACCGTCGAGACTCCGGATGCCGAAGCTGCCAAGACCGCGGAAGTCGCTGCCTACTGCTGGCAGGCCTTGGGGCAGTCCGGATTCACCCGCTCGGATGCCGTTGTCACAGTGGGCGGCGGCGCCACCACCGACCTCGGCGGCTTCGTGGCAGCCACCTGGATGCGGGGCCTCAGGGTGGTGCATGTACCAACCACCCTGCTGGGCATGGTTGACGCCGCGGTCGGTGGCAAGACCGGCATCAACACCGCGGAGGGCAAGAACCTAGTCGGTTCCTTCCACCACCCGGCGGCGGTGATCTGCGACCTCAACGCCCTGCAAACGCTGCCGCGCAACGATCTGATTGCCGGCATGGCGGAAGTGGTCAAGGCCGGATTCATCGCCGATCCAGCCATCCTCGATCTGGTTGATCGCCACCCCCAAGCCATCCTCGATCCCGCCGGTCCTGCCCTTCGTGAGGCCATCGAACGGGCCATTCGGGTCAAGGCGCTGGTGGTCGCAGACGACTTCACCGAGTCCAGACCCGGTGGCCTCGGGCGCGAGATCCTGAACTACGGGCACACTTTCGGGCACGCCCTGGAGCGCAATGAGCGCTACAAGTGGCGACATGGCGCCGCGGTCTCGGTGGGCATGATGTTCGTGGCCGAACTCGCTCGCCTGGCCGGCAAGATGGACGACGCACTCGTCGATCGTCATCGTCGCACCCTGGAGGCCCTCGGCCTGCCCACCACCTACCGGGGGGATCGTTGGCCGCAGCTGCTGGAGGCCATGTCGCTCGACAAGAAGACGCGTGGCGATCGCCTGCGCTTCGTCATCCTCGAGGGCCTGGCCAAGCCGGCGTTGCTGGAAGGGCCCGACCCCCTGTTGCTGGTCGCCGCCTACGACGAAATCGCGCGCGACTAGTGCAGCCGACGGCTCCCTTGTGGGGCCTTCGCGCCAGCTGAAGGCCCCACAAGGGAGCCGTCGGCGGTTAGTTAGGGTTGCTGCATGCGATTGCTCATCCTCAACGGTCCCAACTTGGCGCGTCTGGGCAAACGCGAGCCCGCTGTTTACGGCGCCACCACCTATGACCAACTCACCACCATGTGTCTGGATGCGGCTGCCAGTGCCGGCTTCGAGGCCGAAGTACGACAGACCGATGACGAGGCCACGCTCATCGGTTGGCTGCACGAAGCCGCCGACGGGGAGGTCCCGGTGATTCTGAACCCCGCGGCCTTCACCCACTATTCCTACGCACTGCGCGATGCTGCCGCCCAGCTCACTGCACCCCTCATCGAAGTGCACCTGTCGAACCCCCTGGCCCGGGAGGAGTTCCGCCACACCTCGGTCATCAGCGGCGTCGCCACCGGCACCATCGGCGGTTTCGGCGTGGACTCGTACCTGCTGGCCATTCGCGCCATGGCCAACCTGCTGGCCAAGCCGGCCTGAAGTAGGTCGCAAGAGGCCGGCGTGGCCACCGGCAGCACTTGCGGCTTTGGCGCTGGCTCGTACTTGCTGGCCATCAGGGCCACGGTCAGCCTGCTGCCCGGGCGGTCGGAGGCGCCTCGCGGCTCCGCTAAACTCCTCAGCGAGTTGCGGGGGAGCCCCCGTCAGACGAAAGGGTCCCTTGTGGCAACCACGAACGATCTCAAGAACGGGCTGGTCCTGAGCCTGGACAACGGGCTGTGGACCGTCGTCGAATTCCAGCACGTGAAGCCGGGCAAGGGGCCTGCCTTCGTGCGCACCAAGATGAAGCACGTGCTTTCGGGCAAAGTGGTGGAGAAGACCTTCAACGCCGGCGTCAAGATCGAGACCGCCAACGTCGACAAGCGCGACATGCAGTACCTGTACCGCGATGGCGATGATTTCGTGTTCATGGACACGGCCTCCTACGAGCAGACGCACATCAGCCCCGCGGTGGTGGGCGAGGCCGAGCACTTCATGCTGGAAAACCAGAATGCCATCGTTGCGACGCATGATGGCGAGCCGCTGTACGTCGAACTTCCTGCCTCGGTTGAACTCATCATTGAGCACACCGATCCCGGAGTGCAGGGTGACCGTTCCACCGGCGGCACCAAGCCCGCGCGTCTGGAAACCGGTTATGAGATCCAGGTGCCGCTGTTCATCGAATCCGGCACCAAGGTCCGAGTCGACACCCGCGACGGTTCGTACCTCGGCCGCGTCAACAGCTGATGGGCGCTCGCACCAAGGCGCGCAAACGGGCCCTGGATGTCCTGTTCGAAGCTGAACAACGCGGCGTGGAGCCGCGCACTGTCTTTCTGCGCGTCGCCAACCAAGCAACTTCGCCGCTGAATCCATACACCGAGGAATTGGTGGATGGGGTCACCGCCCATCGCGACCGCGTCGATGAGCTCATCGCCACCTACGCGGAAGGCTGGAGCCTCGATCGCATGCCCGCGGTCGACCGCACTCTGCTGCGGATCGGCGTGTACGAGCTGCTCTACGTCAATGACGTCCCCGAGAAGGTCGCCATCGACGAAGCCGTGGGCCTGGCCTCGGAACTCTCGACCGACGAATCGCCGTCCTTCATCAACGGCGTGCTGGGTCGGATCGCCTCGCTGCAACAGCGAGTCAGCGGTGGGACTGACTGAAGCGCACTGTTGTACCGGGGGCCAACTGCGCCACCGTGCCCAAGGCGCGTTCATCCACCACGGCAATCACCGGATAACCACCGGTGGTGGGATGGTCTGGCCCGAAGATCAAGGGCTGGCCGTCAGCTGCGATCTGGATGGACCCGGTCAGCACACCTTCGCTGGGCAGGCGCTCGTCAGTTGCCCAGTGGATGGGCTTGCCCGACAGACGGATTCCGATGCGGTTGAGCGACGAGGTGACGATGTAATCGAAGTCCAGCAGGTCCGCGGAGTTGCGGCAGTACGACCAGCGGGGCCCCTTGTGGATCTGCAAGGTCACCGACGGGGCCACGTTGGCACCGGATGCCACCTGACGTGCCACGGCCGGCGTGGCCCGGGCGTCCTGACCGATGTGCAGCGATTCACCCGTGCTCAGCGGCGGGGTACCGATGCGGCTGAGTTCATCGTAGGAACGCGAACCCAGCACAGGATCGGTGTCGATCCCTCCGCGCACCGCCAGGTAGGAGCGCATGCCCAGATGCTGCGTGGCGATGAGCACCGGCATACCAGCCGGAACCAGGATGGCGCGTTGCGTTTCACGCTGGCGACCGTCGATGACGATGGAGGCAGGCGCGCCGGTGACCGCGATCATGGCCTCCGCATCCACCGTGAACTGGATGGTGGCGCGCGTGAGTTCGATGCTGGCCGCCTGCTCGGCATTGCCGACCAGGCGATTGGCGAAATCATGGGCGGCTATGTCGAAGGCACCACTTGGCGGGATGGAGAGATGTGCCTGTCCCGGCCGGCCATGATCCTGGACCGTCGCATAGCCGGCGATGTGGTCGATCCGCAACCCCGTCATGGCGTCCTCACTGTGTAGCGAACCCGGTCACCCGGACGGATGAGCGCAGCTTCAGGCCGCTTCATGTCGAACAATGTCAGATCGGTGTGCCCCAGCAAATGCCAACCGCCGGGAGAGGCCGTGGGATATATCGCGGAATAGGCATCGGCGATGGCGACGGAGCCGGCCGGAACCGCCGTGCGCGGACTGGGTCGGCGGGGCAATTGCAGCCGTGGATCCAGGCCGGTGCAATAGACGTAGCCGGGAGCGAAGCCGGCGAAGGCCGCCAGATAGGTGACACCGGAGTGGAGAGCGATGACCTGCTCCACTGTCAGGCCCGTGACTGCGGCCACCAGCTCGAGATCCTCACCGTCGTAGACCACCGGAACGACAAGCTCTCGACCGACCACCTGCGGCAGGCCCTCGGGAAGGGAATCGACGATGCCCTGCATCTCCGCCCTGGTCATGCCGCTGGGCAACTGCACCAGAACCGAGCGCTCGGCGGGCACCACCTCCATGAAGCGCCCGGTTTCAATGAGGGCCTGCGCGACCTGCAGGGCCAAGCCGTTGGGGCATTCGACGATTGCAGCATGGGGACCGTATTGCAGCACCTCCAGCCGCCTCATGGCAGCATCCAGTTGCAGACAGTCACGCCCTGCGCAGTCAGTCGTTCATGCAGGGCCTGCGCGCTCTGCACCGCCAGGGGGCTGTCCCCGTGCAGACAGATGGATTGTGCAAGCACGGTGACGCGCCGCCCTTCCACGGAGCGCACCCGTCCGGTCTCCAACCACTCCATGGTGCGGGAGAGCAGGATGTCGAGGTTGTGGATGACGCCGTCTGGGTGGCCGCGGTCCACCAGCCGACCGTCCGCGTGGTAGCCGCGGTCGGCGAAGAACTCATGCCGGCAGGGCAGCTCGCTGGCCAGAGCCGCGAGCATGGGGGAG
>JAJXSV010000173.1 GCA_021784375.1 Actinomycetes bacterium
GGCTGGCCAACCGTGCTGCATCACGTCGGCGCGTTCCTGCACACCGACTACTACCCGGTGGTCTTCTCATTCACCTTCGCGCTCGCTATCGCCCTGCAGGTGGGGCTGCTGGCTATGGCGGCCGGCATCGCTTCCAGATTCACCGCAGAGACCCTGTGGCAGAACTTCGCGCGTTTCGGCTACGCCTTGATCCCGCTCGACATCGCAGCGCATATGGCGCACAACCTGTTCCACCTGCTCTCCGAGGGCCGGGCGGTGGTGTACACGGCATTGCCGATTGTCGGGCAGCCGATGCCGACGCAGTCGCCGGCCATCGTGGGCTCAGACATGATCCACATCCTGCAGTACGCGATGCTGGCACTGGGCGTGCTTGCTTCCCTGTACGCGGTGTACCGCACAGCACTGCGCCAGTACCCGGTGGCCACCATGCATCGCAAGGTGATAGTTCCGTTCTCGGTGCTCGTCATCGGCTTGGCGCTCCTCAACACCTGGATGTTCGCGCTGCCGATGATGCATCGCGTGTAGCCCGGCACCGGAAACAACAGGGTGGTCCCGGTTCGACAGTTCCCGGACGCGTACATGCTCATCTCCTTGCCTGGGATGAAGGGGTTGAGGGGAGATTGGGCCCTCTCTGCGGCCCATGGGGGAGTTGGCGATCACGGTGCCTCCATCAAAGCAGGTGAGGCTTACTGCACCTGGCCTGACGGAGCCGTTCTGACAGACGGGCCCGCAGGGCCGGCGCGCCGGTCTCGTTCAAGTCGAAGATCGCCTTGAGGAATATCTCTCGCGTGTCGATCAGATCGTTCATGCGCCCAGACGGCCAAGTGTCCACTCCTATTCACGCGGCCCCACCCGTTGGTCGCCGGTGTGAGCACAGTGCCTACACGTGTTGGTGGCTGGCGGAGTAGGCGGTCTGGTTCCGGCCGGCACGTTTGGCCTGGTAGAGCGCGGAGTCGGCGGCCTCGATGGCATCGTGGATGCCCAGGGGCCGACTGCGGTCGCTGGCGGTGACGCCGATGCTGACGGTTACCGGCACCACAAAATCCGTCGCGTAGCGGGAGGCGACGGATTCGCGGCAGCGCTCGGCAATCTCGAGCGCGCGGTCCGTCTCTGCTTGAGGCAGGACGATGACGAACTCGTCGCCGCCGATCCGGTAGACCGTGTCGCTGGTACGCACGCTGTCGCGCAATGCCTGCGCGATGCCGACCAGCAGTTCGTCACCTGCCGGATGCCCGTGGGTGTCGTTGACGGTCTTGAACTGATCAACGTCAATGACGAGCAATCCGTAGGCGCCCACGGGTGGATCGTCCAGGAGGGCGCGACGATTGAGGCAGTTGGTGAGCGCGTCGGTGTTGCTGGCGGTACGTAGCGTCTTGACGGTCTGCTGGTATTCCTGCCGAAGCGCGAGGCGTTCGATGAGGGGCCGCAGGATGTCATTCAGCTGCAGAATCAGGACGCGGATCTGTGTCAGGTTGCCGTGGTCCGCATCTATGCCGTACAGGTGAATCGCGGCCGGCGGTTGGCCCGGCAACATGATGGTGTCGGCGCCCGTGGGTGCGTCGGTGGGGACGCCATCAAGATTCCAGCCCCAGCGTTTCCAACCGATATTGGGGGTGAACACATCCACCTCGCAGCCATCGGCCAGACCGGTGCGGGCGATGATGCTGTTCAACGCTCCCATCCAGACTGAACTGGCCGCGGTATGCATGACACTTCGTTGCAGCTCGTTCCGAGCCTCCGCTACCTGTAGGAACTCCTGCAGGTCGTGGTCGGCGGACTCCTGCACGAAGAGGCCGCACTCCAGTTGTTCGAGTGCGCTGAAGGCCGGGACCACCGCATCACCCTCGATGACGTAGCCATGCTGTGGTGCCACGCGCTCGATCACGGGCCAGCGTTGCTGTATGCGTTGCAGGCTGGCTCGCAGCAGCGCGCCTGACGGCATGTAGTGCTGATGGAAGGGCCGTATGGCATCGACGATCTGGCGGGGATCGCTGCACGCCAGGAGTTCCGGATCCGTCACAAAGCCGCCGAAGATATCCGACGAGAACAGCGTGCTGGTCACCGGGTCGTAGGAGACGAAGGCGCCGGGGAAATGCAGGTAGGGCGTCAATTGGAATTGAAGTGCGTGTGGCGAAGCCGCGGGCAGGGTCCAGGCGTGCTCTTCAACCCTGAAATACTCGAAGCGGTGTCCGTAGTGGTCCAGCAGCGCCTGGCCACGCCATTCCGTCACCACCTGCACGTCGGGGCGGGTCAGGATGGTGGAGAGTGGCGTCAATGCGCTGGCGACGTCCGGATCCGGGTGGTGGACCACCAGCCAGGCGAGGTCGTTCGGATCAAGCACCTGTGCCACGGAGGCCATGGTGTTCTCGATGGTGGCGACCGATCCGGGGTCCACGAGGATCGATTGCCGACCATTGCGTATCAGATAGGCGTGCCCCTGGAACACATCGCCTGGGAGGGTGAAACCGACCCAGAAGATATTCGGGGCGATCTCCACCGGGCCTTGCGGCATTACGGGTTCCGTCCCCTCGAAGCACCCCGTGCGCCAATGCTAGGTGGCGAGATCCTTGCGCGGTAGGAACGTGACCATCTCGAGACCTGCGTGCCTATCAGGTGTCCACGGTGGCAAGGCCAGTGCGGGCCCGGCACCTCCTACCGTAAGTTACAGCGTCGGGTTACGCGATTCGGGTGGGGTTCAGCGGACTCTATGCAGATGACGAGGTGGGACCTAGCGTGAGCGCTCATCTGAAACCACAGCGGGGGCCGGGGCAAACAGCAGCTATCAAGCGTGCAGCGAGGAGGACGGCGTGCCCGCATCTGGCCGACTTGTCAGCCTGATGCGAAGGTCTGCACGGGTGCTTCCGGTGGGGCTGGCGATGTTGCTCCTCGTGGTGGTGCCGCCCTCCCTGCCCAGTTCCTCCCTGCGCCATCTCGCCTATCTGGTCGCTTGTGCGGTCTTCGCATCCATCGTCATCGCCACCGCCTGGCGGGCATGGCAGCAAGGTCGATCAACGCGTCTGGGCTGGCTGTTCATGGTCGCGGGCATGGCGCTTCTGTTTGCGCATGACTTCACCGAAGTGGGCTCACCAGCGCTCCACGCTCCCGTCGCCGGCCCGTTGGTGCTGCAGATGCTGGGCTACGTGGCCTTCGCCATATCCGGTTTGGTGTGGAGCCATGTGCGTACCTGGCGCACCTTCCTGCAGGGCGTGGATGCCGGGATCATCTCCGTGGCCGTGGGGCTCACCTTGTGGGTAGTGGCCTTGTTCCATTCACGCCGGGATCTGGCCGGTGAAGTGATCTGGTTGAGCGCGCTGCTCGCCACCTTTGCCGGCTTCGCGGTTGCATCGCTGGGGACCCTGGTGCTGTCGGATGTGCAGCGCAGAGGTAAGGCGGCCTTGATCCTGATCGGGGTCATCGCTCTCGCGGCATCCGACGTTCAGGCGCTGGCCCTGTCGCTTGGTGGCTCGCATTGGCTCAGTCGCTCCTACGAATTCGGCACCCTGCTGGGTTACGCCATGATGGCCTTCGCTGCGGCAACCGTCTTCGCGGACATGGAGGCGCGTCGGGATCCCGTCTCGCTGCGCCGGCCGGGCCGTTTTGAATCCTGGACCGAGTTCCTGCTCGTCGTCTTGGCGATGGCCACGCCGCCATTCACGGGATTCGCTCTGGAATTGATCACGGACAGTGGGGTCAGCGAAGCCGTGCACTCGGCCGCCCACCTGGCTGATGAGACGGGGAGCGCGGTTCTGCTGGCTCTGGTCGCGACCAGAATGATGATCGTGCGCCGCACCGGCATCTCCACCCTGGACCGCCTGATTCACATGTCACGCGCCACCGAGAGTGCGCAGGACGCCATCGTCATACTCGACATGAATAACTCGGTCTTGGAAGTGCACGCGGGCTTCACTGCGCTTTACGGATGGAGCGCAGAGGAAATCGTGGGTCGTGATCTCCGGATTCTCGATCGTGGCGACCAGCCTGACGTGTTCTGGGAGACCGTGCATGCTGCGGTGGACAAGTACGGCAAGTGGAGCGGACAGGTGCAGAACCGCGACAAGTTCGGCCGCATCATTCCCGTCCGTCTCACCTTCTCCGCGGTCCACGACGATCTCGGGCGCCTGGTCGGATATACCCAGGTCCACCACGACCTACGTTCCGAAATGGACCTGGCCAGTGTTGAGGCCAGGTTGTACCAGGAGCATGAAGCCCATGCGGCGGCGCAGAGCATCGCCACCTCGGGGCTCCCACTGCAGGACGCCCTGGACACGGCCTGCCGAGCACTGGTGTCGCAAGCGGGTATCGCCTCCGCTTTTGTCTGTACGTTGGATGATCGGGACTATGAAATCCTCGCAGTCGCCGGTTCGCTGGCCGGCTTCATCCAGCCCGGTCACGCCCTGCCGGCCCGTGTAGGAGAAGCCATTGCCGCGAGCGTGCAGGCACAGGCAGCGGTGGTTCCATGGCCGGTCAACGCGCGAGGGGCGGATGCGGCGCCGTGGGATCGCTTTGCGATGGGCAACCGCAATGCCGAGCCTCCCCGGATTGCCTACGCGCCGGTGCATGTCGGCAATGTGGTGGTCGCGGTCATCGGCGTTTGCAACCGCGACGCGGATCCAGTGGCCGATCTGGAGAGTGTGCTCCCGGCCCTGGGCGCCTTTTCCAGCACCTTGGCGGTGCAAGTAGGACCGGCCATTGAGCGACGAGTGACGCAGAAGCAGCAAGTGCAAGCGCTGATGTCATTGATCAACAGGCACGATTTCGAGACCGTGTTCCAGCCCATCTGTGACCTCAGCACGCGCAGGGCCGTGGGCTACGAGGCGCTCACCCGTTTTCCCGCAACGGCGCCCGATGTCATGTTCGCCGAGGCCACGGCGCTGGGGGTCGGGCTCGATCTGGAAATGGCGACCATCAACGCCGCGCTTGCCTTGTCCGCGTCGCTGCCGGCGGGCTGCTACATCAGCCTCAATGCCTCGCCTGATCTCATTGCTTCACGCTTCCTGCACTCGCGACTGGTCGGTGTGGAGCGCGACGTGGTCGTGGAACTGACGGAACACGACGCCGTCAAGCACTACGGCGATCTCCGGACTGCACTCGATGCGTTGCGTCCGCTCGCGAGAATTGCCGTCGATGACACCGGGTCCGGCTATTCCAGCCTCCAGCATCTGGTGGAACTGGCACCCGACGTGATCAAGGTTGATATCGCGCTGGTGCGCGACATCAACACCGACCCAGCCCGCCAAGCCATGGTGAACGCCGTGACGGCATTTGCGCAACGGATCGGCGCCACCGTGGTGGCCGAGGGCATCGAGCTCGAAGAGCAGCGTGACGCCCTGCTCGCACTGGGCCTGCAGTTCGGGCAGGGATTCCTGCTGGGTCGGCCGGACCCCGTACACGCTTAGTCCGGGACGAGGACTGGTTCACGATTGGACCGCTTCATGCAGAATCAGGCCCCAGGGCCGT
>JAJXSV010000174.1 GCA_021784375.1 Actinomycetes bacterium
CGGAGGGTGCCGACGTCGGCAACACTCCCCCACCGAGTGCGGCCAGCAGGGTGGCGACCAGTTCATCGGTGGTGGTCTCATCGAAGGCCACGGCGAAGGTGGTGTCGTCGACACGACGCAGGTTGAAGCCTGCTGCCAACGCCGACGCCATCGCCGCGTCCACCCGGGCGCGATCGCCCCCGAACTGCACAGTGTCGAAGAACGTCTTGCGCAGCAACGGGAATCCCGCTGCTTCCATGGCTGCCGCAAAGCGAGCGGTGAGGCCGTGCACGCGATTGGCGATCGCCTTCAAGCCCTCCGGACCGTGGTACACGGCGTACATGCCGGACATCACGGCGAGCAGCACCTGAGCGGTGCAGATATTGGAGGTGGCCTTCTCGCGTCGGATGTGCTGTTCGCGAGTGGAGAGCGCGAGCCGCAGGCCCGGATTGCCCTCGTTGTCGACGCTCACACCCACCAGACGACCGGGCATGGAACGCTCGAGGCCCTTGTGCACGGACATGAATCCGGCATGGGGGCCACCGAAGCCCATGGGCACGCCGAAGCGCTGCGCCGAACCGATGGCCACGTCCGCACCGAGCCGCCCCGGTGCTTCGATGAGCTGCAGCGCCAACAGATCAGTGGTGACGGTGACAAGCGCCTCCTGCTCGTGGGCCGCCACGATGGCATGCCGGATGTCGCGGATCTCGCCGGAGGAACCGGGGTATGAGAGCAGCACGCCGAAGTAGTCCCCAACCGGAACACCGGTGGAGAAATCATGGGTCACCAACTCGATGCCGATGGGGTTGGCACGCGTCTGCATGACCGCCAGCGTCTGCGGGTGCGTGTCCACGTCAACGACGATGCGATTGCTCTTGGACTTGGCGGCGCGCTTCATCAAGGTCATGGCCTCGGCGGCAGCCGTGGGCTCGTCGAGCAGGGAAGCGGACGCCACATCAAGGCGTGTCAGCTCGCAGATCATGGTCTGGAAATTGAGCAGTGCTTCCAGCCGGCCCTGCGAGATTTCCGGCTGGTACGGGGTGTAGGCCGTGTACCAGGCCGGGTTCTCGAGAATGTTCCGCAGAATGACACTGGGCACATGCGTGCCGTAGTAGCCGAGGCCGATATACGAGTGCAGCACGCGATTGCGTGAGCCCAACTCGCGCAGGTGTTCCAGCATGCCGGCCTCGTCATAGGCGGCCGGCATTTGCAGACTCTCGGTCCACTTGATCGTCTCGGGGACGACGGACGCGACCAGCGCCTCTGCCGATTCGAAGCCCACGGCCTGAGCCATGGTCTCGATCTCGAGTTCGCGGGGTCCGATGTGCCGCGCGGCGAATTGCTCCATGAAAGGGTCTCCTCTTCGAGACCCGAAGGTCTCCTTGATGGGAAGACCCCTCTGTCTTCGCAGCTACTGCGGCCTGAGAGCTTCGCGGCGCTGCCTGGGCAACGGCGTTTTCCCCTTCGGCGGAGCACAAGGCTCGCTTTTCAGATTGACCTGTTCGGGTGCGGTCCTTCTGCCTGAGAGATTCCGGGGTGGTTGCTCCATCGGCGGCTGCCATTGGCTGTGGCAGCACTCTCCCGCACGAACACTTGCGATCGTCGGAAGTCTAGAACCTCCCGACTGGTCTGCAGTCCAGTTCAGCCGGCGTGGCGCCGTGCGCGCCGCATCGAGAGTTCGTCGGTGCTCGCAACGGTCACGGGCTCCTCCACGGGCTCCGTCGGAAGCGTGGCCAGCGTGCCCTCCACTTCCTCCCAGACGCGACCGACCGCGATGCCGAACACGCCCTGTCCACCACGTACCAGGTCGATGACCTCGTCGGCCGAAGTGCAGGCATATACGGAGGCGCCGTCGCTCATCAGGGTCAGATTGGTGAGGTCCTCGACTCCGCGCGAGCGCAGGTGGTCAATGGCGGCACGGATGTTCTGCAACGAGACTCCGGTGTCGAGCAGGCGCTTCACAACCTTCAACAGCAGGATGTCACGGAATCCGTACAGGCGCTGGGTGCCGGATCCGGAAGCCGGACGGACGCTGGGTTCGACGAGACCGGTGCGCGCCCAGTAGTCCAGCTGGCGGTAACTGATGCCGGCCGCCCCGCAGGCCACCGGACCGCGGAACCCGACATGTTCCGGCTCGGGTTGGTGTTCCACTACAACCGTCTCGGCGGTGGTAGCGGGCGCGACGTCAAGGCGCGGTTCCATGTGGCCTCCAGCGGACTGGGGAATCTCCGCTGCCCACACGCTAGGTGTGCGGAGGTGACAGGTCAACGACCGACATTCACGACACGCCGGCAAACTCTCGACTTGGAGTTGAGAGTTACAACTCTAAACTATGGGTTGAGAGTTTCGCCGGGTCTGGCTCAGGCCTCGCCGAAATCCTCGGGTGACACCTCATCCAGGAAGGCGCGGAAGGCGTCAACGTCCACCTCATCCTCACTCGGTGCCTCGACCACGGCGGCAGCGTCGAGCACCGCATCAGCGACCATGATGGGTGCCTTAGCTCGCAGGGCGATGGCCACCGCATCCGAGGGTCGACAGGGCACTCGCTGGCCGGTCGCCAGCACCAGGTCCGCGTAGAACACGCCATCAACCAGGCTCGTCACTTCCACCCGCTCGCAGGGCGCGCCCAACGCCTCCAGCACATTGAGCAGCAGATCGTGCGTCAACGGGCGGGCGGGGACGTAACCCTGTTGCGAGAGGGCGATGGCCGCAGCTTCAGGGCTGCCGATCCAGATCGGCAATTGGCGACGCTCGTCACTGAGCAGCAGCACGATCTCGTTGCTCGCCTCGATCATGCGAATTCCGGCTACGGATACCTGACGCATGGTTCCTCCTCTGCGTCGTCCTTGCGGGATCAGCGGGCGACGGTGTTGATTCCGCTGCGCACCAATGATGCATGTAACGCCACTGAAAGCGCGGCTATTTCCCGCGCCGTCTCGGCCGCCCGCTGCACGCCATCGGCCGCCTTGGACTTGGCGATGGGCGTGATGACCTGCTGCACCAGGCCGATCTCACGGTCGGCGGCGGCTTTGAAGGCACGCAGGTGGCGCGGCTCAATTCCGAAGGCCAGCAGCGCACCGACGGCCCGGAGCACATCGAAGTCGTCGCCGGAGTAGAAACCTTCCTGTCCGGACACCAGGCCGAAACCCTCAATCTCACGTAGAGACGCACTGTCGATGCCGGCGGCCTCACAGAGTTCCGCCGCGGTCATGCGTACCGGCTTGGCGGCGGAGAAATCCTCGGGACGGACCAGGCTGTCAACGGACACCAGCGGTCTCAGCGGCGTTTCCCCGGTGGGTGGCTGCAGGCCGCGGTCGATGGCATCGAGATGGTCCTTGATGACCCGCAGCGGCAGGTACTGATCTCGCTGCAGCCCCAGAATGTAGCGAAGTCGCTGCACGTCGCCGGGGGCGAACTTGCGGTACCCGCTGGCCGTGCGCTGCGGCGTCACCAAGCCCTCGGACTCGAGGAATCGGATCTTGGAAATGGTGACGTCGGGAAAATCAGACTTCAGCAGTCCGAGCACTTCGCCGATGCTCAGCAGGCTCTCCTGCGCGGCAACTGCTGGTCTCACTCGTCGTCTCCGTTCGAGGTGTAGAACGTGAATCGGTACTTGCCGATCTGCACTTCATCGCCGGAGCGCAAGGTCGTGGCGCCGGTGATGCGTGATCGGTTGACGTAGCTGCCGTTGAGGCTGCCGGCATCCGACAAGGTCCAGCCCTCCGCATTGCGCGTCAGGGTCGCATGATGCCGGGAGACCGTGATGTCATCGAGGAAGATCTTGGACTCCGGTGCCCGCCCGATGTCGACGAGATCACCGGATAGCGAAAAGGAAGCTCCCTCGTTGGGGCCACGCCACACGACGAGCACCGCGGAATCACGTTGCACATCGGGCGCTGTGTCGAGATCCAGAACGCCCGTGACATCGGCCACGCCCAGACTGTGCCCGCACTTGCCGCAGAAGCGGTCCTCGGGACGCCCGTGGTGCCCGCACACAGAACACGTCGTCATCGTGACTCCTCGTCGCGCTGTGTCGGCATAAGCCTAAAGTTTAGGATCACCTTCAGCCTACGGATGATCTGCGCAAGGGGTCAATCAGGCGCAGCTCAGGACTGTGCGAGGTAGGCCTCGTACTCGGCGGCGGACATCAAGTGCTCCTGGGCGTGCATGGCGCCACCGGAAACCTCGACCTCAGCGATCCAGCCATCACCGTACGGATCCTTGTTCACGGTCTCGGGCGCGGTCTCGACCTTGTCGTTGCGGTGCACGATCACGCCGTCAACGGGCGCGAAGATGTCGCTGACACTCTTGGTGGATTCGATCTCGCCGCAAGCTGCGCCGGCGCTGATCGTCTCACCGATATGCGGGAGTGTGAGAAACACGATGTCGCCCAGTGCATCCTGCGCGTAATCCGTGATCCCGAATCGAACCAGACCTTCAGAAACTTCGTGGACCCACTCGTGGTCCTTGGTGTAGTGGAAGTCAGTAGGGATGTTCGTCATGCGGGCCCTCCATGGTCACGATGTGGCGGCAGCGTAGCGCGGCTTGTGTGGCTGCACGATGGAGTCGATGGTCACGTCCTGCAACGAAGTGGCCGCGAAATTCGCACCGGCCGCGTTCACCGCATCGGCGACACCACCTGGAATTCTCATGGCCGCAGCCATTGTGTCGCCCTCGCCGATTGCGGTAATGACGTACGGCGAAGTGACGACGACTCCGTCGATGCTGATACCGCGCTCACGCCCGTCTGCGAACCAGCTGTTCACCACCACGCGGCGTCCGTTGATGTCAATCGCCTCCGCACCGGCATCGCGCAATTCCTCAACCGCATCAAGGATGATCGAGGAATCAATCACGCCCTGCGGGTCGGTGATGCGAATGCGCAGGCCGGGCCCGTACACCGGAACCGTGCCCGCGAGAACGCTCAACGCTCGCACACGATCCCGGGTCTGGGCGATCACCTGCTCGGCCGAACCGGACAGCAACTGGTCACGCGCCGAGGTGAGCACGCGGGTTTCCTCCTCGAGCCGCGCCCTTAGTTGCGTGAGGTCGTCAAGGATCTGCAGCAGATCGCTCTCGCGCGCACTCGCCAAAACACCCGTGGTGTCGTTGGTCTGGACCGTACCGACCATCACAAAGCCCAGGAGCGCGCACATGACTCCGACAATCCACTGCCGTCGGGTACGGCGCGGCTTGAGCGCGATTCGCGCGCGGTCCAGATCACTGAGGGGCATGGTCAGGCCTTGAACAGGTGGCGCCGGATCGCAGCCAGATTGGAGAAGATGCGTGCCGCGAGCACGACCACAACGCCGGTGGAGAGTTGCGCTCCGACACCGAGTTGATCCCCAAGGAACACGATGAAGGCGGCCACGATCACGTTGCTCAGGAATGACACCACGAACACGCGGTCCTCGAAGACGCCCGCGAGCAGCGCCCGGAAGGCGCCGAACACCGCATCCA
>JAJXSV010000175.1 GCA_021784375.1 Actinomycetes bacterium
CGCGCCCGACGGGCGCCCTGCTGGTTGGGCCCGCCTCCCGACTCATCATCCACACGACGATGAAGGTCGACGGCAACCCGCAGACGGCGTTCCTCGTCTACCAGGTCTCAGGTCGCGTACTTGCCGCGTTGTACGCCGTCGACAACTCAGGGAAGCCGTTCCCGCAGGTCACACTCGATGCGTTCTACGGACTGGCCGGGGACATCGCCCTACGGCTGCAGGCCAATGCGCCACTGCTCTAGTGGCGGCTACACGAGCGCGTTGGTGCCGCGGGTCTGCTCGGTCTCGAAACGGTAGCCGACGTTGCGCACGGTGCCGATGAGGTTCTCGAAGTCGATGCCGAGCTTCATGCGCAGACGGCGCACATGCACGTCAACGGTGCGGGTACCACCGAAGTAGTCGTACCCCCACACCTCCTGGAGCAACTGCGCGCGCGAGAAGACGCGGCCCGGACTGCCCGCGAGGAACTTCAGCAGTTCGAACTCCTTGAAGGTGAGATCGAGCGTGCGGCCATGCAACTTGGCGGTGTAGGTGGCTTCATCGATCACGAGGTCTCCGTGCCGGATCTCCTCGGTGCGGTCATCGGCGTTGGTCCCGGCCATCGCCATCTGGCGACCGATGGCGAGGCGGATGCGGGCGTCGACCTCGGCCGGTCCGGCTGTGTCAAGCAGCACGTCATCGATCCCCCAGTCGGCTGACACCGCGGCCAGTCCGCCCTCGGTGGCGATGAGCAGGATCGTGTTGTCGATGCCGGTGGTGCGGATGAGGCGGCACAGTGAGCGCGCTGACGCGAGGTCCCGTCGGCCGTCGACGAGCACCACGTCGGAGGACGGCGCGCTCACGAGCGCCGAGACCTCGGGCGGGAGCACCCGCACCTTGTGCGGGAGCAGCGAGAGCGCAGGGAGCACCTCGGTGGACAGCGTCATGGCACGCGTCAACAGCAGCAGTTCGGCCATGTCCACCTCCAATAGCGAAGAACCCGGCAGCGAGACACACAGGTGGCGCCGTTGCCGAGTTCTTGCCGGCAGTCTAGTCGAAGGGCTAGGCGGACAGGAACGACGTGAGCAATCCGGCCAGCGGCAGCGCCCCGAACGCGCCCAGCAGCATGAAGGGACCGAAGGGGATGGTGCCCTTGCGATCGGCCCTGCGCGATGCCAGCAGCACGGCTGACACCGCACCTCCGGCGAGGAACGCGAGCATCGTCGCGCCGACGGTGTAGACCCATCCGAGGTACCCGGTGATCGCGCCGATGGACAGGGCGAGCTTGACGTCGCCCATGCCCATGCCTCCTCGCGAGAGCAGGTTCATCAGGAAGTACACGGCGAACAGCAGCGCGGCGCCCGCGCATGCGTGGAGCAGGCCGCTCAGCCCGTGCATCGCCGCATCGGCGGCGAGCAGCACGAGCGCGCCGGCCGCGGAGGGCAGGGTGAGTGCGTCGGGCAGCCGCTTCTCGCGGAGGTCGATCACCGCCAGGGCCATCGCGATCGGGATGTACAGCAGCCAGGGCACGAAGGTGATCCCGGGCAGTGATTGCGTCAGCACGTCGAATGCCATGAGCACGCAGATGGCTTCCAGCAGTGCCTGGCGTCCACCCAGCTGCGCCCGGCAGGAATGGCAACGGGCGCGACGCAGCAGCCAGGCGATCAGCGGGAGCTGCTCGTACCAGGTGAGGGCGGATGCGCAGTTCCCACAGCGCAGGGGACCGAGCAGGGGCTCGCGGCCGGGGACGCGGTCGATGAGCAGGCGCGCGCACCACGCGCAGAGGACGCCGTACACCGGCGAAGCCAGCAGCGTCAGCCAGGTCATGGGCCACCCCCGAATCGGATTCTCGCAACCGTACGGGCCGATTGTTGTGGACGACGGGCCGATTTCCCGCCGATCCGGTCCGCGACCCTGCGCCGACGCACCGGCGGGTGGCGCCTCGGCTCCACACCGTGCTCATCGCGACTGCCCCGTGGATGCGAGCACGGTGCAGGCCATAGCCTGTGCACGACAATCCCGCGGTTCCTCCCGCGGTGCCATACCGCCCGGAAGCGCTCTCCATGACGACATTGCGACAGGCCCCGCAAGACCAGCGACGGCGACTGTGGGACAGTGGCCTCTTCGCCCTGCTCGTCTGGCTGCTCGTGCATGAGATGACTGTTGCGATCTGGCACGCCTACAACTACACCGCCTGCTGCGACGTCCGCTACTACTGGCTGTCGATGCACGGGCTGGGCCATGCGGGTGCAGCGCACACCTTCCGTGAGTACCCGACGCCGGTGATCTGGATCATGCAGATCCCCTGGTGGCTGGCGCAGGGCGACTGGTCGAACTACCACCGCTGGTTCCAGGCCATGATGACGGCGGTGGACGCGACCTTCGCAATCGCGCTCTGGCGTGCTGGAGGCAACCGTCGTCGAGAGGCCCTCGCCTTCTGGATCGTCTTCCCGACGCTGCTTGGACCCATCTCGTACACGCGCTTCGACATGCTGCCCGCAGTGCTGGTCGGCGGAGCACTGTTGACGCTGGGCGAGCAACGGCACCGGGTCTCGGGTGCGCTGACCGGCATCGGTGCGGCCATCAAGTTGTGGCCCGCAGCGTTGTGGCCGGTGCTCCTGGTGAGCCAGCGCAAGGGCAAGCTTCGCGCCACTGCGTGGTTCCTGGGCACCGGTGCCGCGCTCGCGCTGATCTCCATCAAGTACGCCGGCCTGCAACGGCTCCTCTCCCCCTTGCAGTGGCAGGAGAAGCGGGGGCTGCAGATCGAGTCGATCTGGGCCACCGTGCCCATGGCCCTGCGCGGATTCCTGCCCAAGGACTACCCACTCACCGTCCGCTTCGGTGCCTGGGAGATCGACGGCCCTGGCGTGCATGCCTGGATGACGGTCGCAACATTGGTCACGGTCCTGGCAGTGGTCGCCTTCGTCGCCGCGTACCTGCTCTGGGTGCTGCGGGGACGGCACACGCATCTCGAGGCCGGGCTGTTCGTGCTCTGCGTGATCGCCGCACTCATCGTGTCCAACAAGGCCCTGAGCACCCAGTACATCCTGTGGCTGGGCCCACCGACGGCAGCGCTCATCAGCATGCTCGGTCAGGATGATCCACACGGCGAGTCGCTGAAGCCGCGGCAGGTGCGACGCATCGCGGTGATGATGCTCGTCATCGCGGTGCTGACGCAGCTGATCTTCCCCCGCCCCTATCACCCCCTGACATACAACGGCGACTTCTTCGGCCTGGCGACCACGGTGCTCGTCATGCGCAACATCGTGTTGCTGGCATTCGCGGTCACGCTGGCCGGCATGCTGTTCGGGCGATTGCGCACAGCCGTCCACCACTGACTGGACGCGTCGGCCTGCGCGCCGGCGCCGCGGTCCCGTTCAGGTGTCGCAACCCGGACATGCAACCGGTCCCGCCTGTTCGTGGGATTGCCGACACGGACCGGCAGGGTGGCTCGGTGGCGTGACCACGGGCTTTTCGCGAGGCTGGCAAAACGCTGACAGAAGCCTGTCCTGCGCCTGCTAACTTCGAGCCGAGTCATCGTGCGCACCGGCGCCGAAGCCGTACGCGGTCACATCAGGGGGCAACCTCGCAATGTCCTTGCGATCACGCATCATGAGGTGGGTCTCGGCACTTCTCGTCATGGCCCTCGGCGCCACCGCCTGGTCACTGTTGCAGACCGTGCGTGTCATGCCGAACACTCCGGTGGCCGTGCAGGTCGGGGAATGGGCTCGGACGCACGGGCTCGGCTTCCTGGTCACGCAGTTCGAGGTCGCCGTCAACTACCTCAACCCACCGAAGGCGGGCGGCCGTCCCGACATGACTGTGCTGGCAGCGCTCGGGAGCACGGGCACTTCACTCGGCGCCAGGGCACCCATGCCGACCCCGCTCACGCCTGCCCTCATGGGTGAGGGCAGCTTCCGGGTGCTTCGTGCCATCCACGGTGTCCCCGTGATCCAAGAGGCGCTCGTGCGCCCCGATGCGCGATCATCGTCGTACCTCACCAGTGTCATCGTGATGTCCGGGGCACACACCCGACTCAGCCTGCATCCGGGCACCATGGACCCGGGCCATCCCCGGGCCTTCCACAGCCGTGCGATGGTCTCAGACAGGACCTCCACCGGGCTGCTTGCCACGTTCAACAGCGGATTCCTCGTCCAGGACTCGCTGGGCGGCTTCTACCTCAATGGCAGGACCGCGGGCCGGCTGCGCAGCGGCGCAGCCTCGATCGTCACCTACGCGGATGGACACACCGCCATCGGCATGTGGGGACGGGACATGACCATGGCGACGGATGTCGCTTCCGTGCGACAGAACCTGCGCCTGATCGTGGACGACGGCAAGCCGGTCGCGCAGGTCGCAGAGGCCGTGGCGTCGCGCTTCGGCGCTGCCGCCGGCGCGTCTTTCCGCACCTGGCGCTCGGGGCTCGGCGTGACCGCGAGTGGCGATCTGGTCTACGCGATGGGCGACGCACTCACGACCAATGCACTGGCATCGGTGCTCGCAAGGGCCGGTGCGGTTCGCGCACTGCAGCTCGACATCAACTACCACTCGGTCGCCTACCTCTGGTACACGGCCGGAGCCCATGGGCGCGTGCGACCGCACAAGGTCCTTGATCCCGCGCACGGCATCAGGACGTACCTGGGCATCGACCCCAGGGACTTCTTCGCGCTCTACGCGCGCTGACGCGGCCTGCCGTGTGCCGGTCCCTCGCCATGCTCGGGTTTGGTGACCGGATACTCGGTGCCGACGCCTCCCCCTCCCAGCACGCGGCCACGCGCACCTTCCACAGCGGCGCACCCCTCGACTTCCGGGGCATGCAGACTGCGGGCCCCGTCGACCATCTGTCGGCAAGGGATCAGGTCTGATCCCTGAGCAGCGCGGTGAGGATCCTGCGCAGTTCAGCCCGGTCACCCTGAGTCAGGCGGTTCAGCAAGCGGCTGCGCTCTCCGAGCGCACGCGCCAAATCGCCGCGCAGTGCGATCCCTGACTGTGTGGGAGTGAGCACTCTGACGCGCCGATCGTCTCCTGGCTCACGTGTCACGAGCCCCCGGGCCTCCAGATCGGTCGCAAGTCCCGTGACGTACGACTGGTCACAGGACAGGCGCTCAGCAAGGGCATGCATCGGAGCTGGCACGTCGAGCATCATGAGCGCCCGGGCAAGTGGCACGGGGACGTCGAGGGGCTCGACGGCGTGAGCGAAGTCGTCCCTCACGCGAACCGATGCTTGGACGATGAGCCGTGCGATCCAACGTGCTTCGTCAACTGCATCCGTCCGGGCCACGGGCGCAGGATACTTCGTTGCATCGCAGGCCGATTGCGACGCAGTTCGGGGCCGAACCGGTCTCGCCCGAGTTCGACTCCGCGTCAGTGGAACAACCCCCGCAGGGTGGACCGTCGCCCCGCCTTGCGGACGCCCTTTCACGCTGGTCGGCCGACGCGCGCTCCCTGAACATTACA
>JAJXSV010000176.1 GCA_021784375.1 Actinomycetes bacterium
CGCGCTGCCGTCCGAAAAAGCGGTATGAGTGGCTGTCAACCCCTCTTACGGCAACTTCGGTGGATCCGATCGGCTTGTAGCCGAAGGCTGCGCCGTTGTTGAAGGCAGTGGGGGCAATATCGAGATGCGCCCACTTCTGGCCGGGGTTGATGAACTCCTGCAGGAAGAGGCCGGCCGCTATGGTGCCGCCCTTGGCCGGCGGCGCCATCTCCTTGACATTCTGGAGATCTGCAATCTTGGAATGCAGCATGTCCTTGTACATGGCGGGCAGCGGCAGCGGCCACATGTGCTCGCCCGCCGCTTGGGCGGACTGCATCACGGCGGCGGAGAGGTCATCGTCGTTGCACAGGATCGCGGACATCAACGGTCCCAGCGCAATCGCGCAGGCCCCGGTGAGGGTGGCCACGTCGATGATGACGTCTGGCTTGTCCTCCTGGGCACGCGTCAGCGCATCACACAACACCAGGCGCCCCTCGGCGTCGGTGTTCAGCACCTCCACCGTCTTGCCCGAGTAGGAGGTGAAGACGTCGCCGGGACGCTGGGCCTTGGAACCCGGCATGTTCTCGGCCAGTGCCGCGTAGGCGGTGACATTGAGCGCCAGACCGGTCTTGGCGATGGCGGCGATCGACTGTACGACCGCAGCGGCACCGGACATATCGGTCTTCATCTCGAACTGTCCCAGACCCGGCTTGAGCGAGATACCGCCCGTGTCGAAGGTGATGCCCTTCCCGACCAGGGCCAGGTGCTTGCTGGCGCCAGCAGGACGGTATGCGATGCGCAGCAGGCGGGGCGGCCGGCTGGAGCCCTTGCCCACCGCGATGATGCCTCCATAGCCCTGTGCTGCCAGTGCCTGCTCGTCCAGCACCTCGACCGTGAGCGGCAGGCCCGCCACGGCGGCCTGGGCACGCTCCACGAAGCTGGCTGGATAGAGATCGTTGGCCGGCGTGTTCGCGAGATCGCGCGTGGCGTTCACGGCCTCGGCAGTGGCACGGCCGCGTGCTACTGCTGCCTTCAAATCTGCGTCCGGATTGTCGATGAGCAGCACGATGGCCTTCACCGGAGGGTGCATCTGCGACTTCACGGTGCGGTACTCGTCGAAGGCGTAGGCACCCATGAGCGCGCCCTCAACCACAGCACGCACGGTCGATGCATCCTCCGCCGGCGGCACCAGGGCCACCTTCTTGCGGCCGGTGAGTGCGCGCATGGCACTTCCGGCGCCGGCACGTACCTGGTCGAGGTCGTCCGATTTGCCCAGGCCGATCGCTACCACCATGGGAGCGGTGGTGGTGGCTCCCGCGGGAACCATGGTGATCTCGCCGACGGTGCCCTTCGCATCGACCGCGAGCAGCGCGTCGACCAGCGCCGCTGGTCGCTTGAGCTTGTGATCACCGAGCAGCGCAAGGCCACCTCGGGCGATGGGACGGATGTACACGATATGGGCGTCGCACGCGGGTGCGGCGCCGCTCAGCGCAAGTGTTGTCATGAGTGCATCCTGCCCCTGCCGCCGCACTACTTCCACCCGCGCCATGCGCATACGTTCTGCTGGTGACCGAACTCAAGTACACGCCCCTTCATGATCGTCATGCCGCTCTCGGTGCCAAATTGGTGGACTTCACGGGCTGGGAGATGCCCATCGAGTACCAGGGCATCGTCGCCGAGCACGCTGCTGTGCGGGAGGCGGTGGGTATCTTCGATGTCTCGCACATGGGCAAATTGCGCATCCGTGGTGAGGGCGCGCTGGAAGCGGTCAACGCCATCGTCACCAACGACATCAATCGCCTGGCCGACGGACAGGCCCAGTATTCGTTGCTGTGCAATGACAGCGGTGGTGCCATTGACGATCTCATCGTGTACCGGCGCTCTCCGCAGGAGATCCGCATCGTGCCCAACGCCGGCAACGCCGATGTGGTGGCGCCCTTCATCGCCGAGCGCCTGCCCGCGGGCGTGACCCTGGAGAACCGTCACTACGAGCAGGGCATTCTCGCCATCCAGGGCCCCCAGGTCGACGGAGTCATGGAGGCACTGGGACTGCCCCATGCGCATGACTACATGAGTTTCGTTGATGCGGAATTCGACGGCGCGTCGGTCATGATCTGCCGGACCGGCTACACCGGAGAACGCGGCTTCGAACTCGTCTCCGACAACGCCACCATCGTCAAGCTCTGGGATGCGGCCACTGCTGCGGGCGCAATGCCCGTGGGCCTGGGTGCTCGCGACACCCTGCGCACGGAGATGGGCTACGCGCTGCATGGTCAGGAGCTCTCGACCTCCATCACGCCGGTGCAGGCCCGTGTCGGCTGGGCCGTCGGCTGGTCCAAGCCCGCGTTCAGCGGCCGCGAGGCCCTGCTGGCTGAGAAGGCCGCCGGCCCCAAGCGCACACTGCGAGGGTTGCTGGCACTGGAGCGTGGCATTCCGCGTGGTCACATGCCCGTGTACGGAGATGAGGTGGGCGGCACCCGTATCGGCGAGACCACGTCGGGAACCTTCTCGCCGACCTTGAAGAACGGCATCGCGCTGGCCTACCTCGACGCCTCCATCGTTGACGGCGCCAATGTTGTCATCGACGTGCGCGGACGCGGTCTGCTGTGCGAAGTGGTGAAGCCGCCCTTCCTGAAGGACACCAGCGTCAATCGCTGAGCACGCTGTTCGAACGGCGATCAGCGCTGGTCATCCAGGGCGGCTGCGGCCGTCCTGAGCAGTTCGCTCTGGGCTGAGGGGCTGAGTACCACCCGGCTCGTCACCCAGGGTTGCCTGCCCAGGCGATCACGTGCCACCAGGCCGGCCGGGTCGTCGTCCGCCAGACCAACTTCCAGCCACGCCGCCGCCGCAGGCGCCAGGCGTTCGACGCAGAGCGTGGCCAGGCTCACCAGAGCCCCGCTGGCGAGGACGGGCGTGCGGCGGGCCGCCGCCTGCAGGATGGCGGCCGTCGTCCAGGCCAGGCTGGCATCTTCCATGAGCAGCGCCGGTAGGTGGTCGAGCCGGCCCCGCGCCTGCGGCATGGCGTCGCGGATGGTGGCACATTCGCGCATCCATGCGAGGTCGGTGGCGCAGGTGGGTACAACCGCCGTCGCGTCCGTCCCGCAGAAAAGCGCACACAGGGCGCGTGCGAGAAGCGTGGCCGGCTGCGCTTGGACCAGCAGCAGCACGGTGGCGCCGGCATCGACGGCGGCATCCACATCCTGCACACCCGCGTCCCAACTGTCAGCCGTGGCGCGCAATTGACATACGGGACCGGGCAGCCGCACCGCGCGCCACCAGTCGAGGGGCGAGGCGGCCGCGACGCTCGGAGGCTCGATACGTTGCAGCAACTGGTCGAGCTCCATGCGCTCATTGTGCTGGATCGTGTTCCTCCATGATGGCGGTGAAGGAGGCTCGACGTGTGGCCCGTCGCAGGATGGGCAGCAGCCGCGGTGCGGTGAGGGCGAGCAAGGCCGCCGTCACCAGTGCTCGTGGTACGTCGAAGCCCATACTGGTGAGCAGGCCGTAGTGCAGCCAGTGCAGGCCGTTGACGAAGGGCGACTCGCCCGGTACGAAGGCGATGTCGGGTGAGAGGCCGATGGCAAGAGGCCAGAACCAGAGGTTGAGCAGGGCTCCGCTGGCGATGCCGGTGAGCAGGCCCAGTGTGGTCATCCACAGCACTTCGAGCCGTCCTCGTAGGCGCGGCAGGAGCGCCGGCAACGCACCCACCCAGGCGGCAACCATCATCTGGTACGGCATCCAGGGGCCGACACCGCCGGTGACGAGCGCACTGATGGCGATGGCCAGCGCGCCGATGATGAACCCGGCCCGAGCGCCCAGGGCGCGGCCGGACAGCAGGATGACCGCCCAAATGGGCTCCAGACCCGCGACCCCGGCGCCCAGCGGCCGAACTGCTGCCGCCAGCGCCACCAGCGTGGCCATGAGCGTGACCCGACGGATGTCGCGATCCCGGGCGAGCAGCGCTTGGGCCGCGATGACGAGCGTCACAGGCAGCACCACGGCCCAGGCGTACGGGACCAGTCGCGCACCACTGATGCTGCTGAACAGGAAGGGCCAGGCGAAGGCCAGCGCACCCACCAGATTGGCGATGGCGAGCAGGACCGGGGAGGTCAGGCGTGCCATGCGTCGACTACTTCATCGACAGTGAGCCAATGCTGTGGCGCCAACACCTTGGAGACCTGGGGTGCGAACAGCGGGGAAGTGGTGAGCACGTTGGCGGCCGCACCGTGAACGACGAGTTCGCCGTCTGCGATCACGGCCACGGTCTGTGCCAGCTCGGCCGCGAATTCGACGTCATGGGTGGCCACGAGTACGGCGGCGCCCAGCCGGGCCGCGCGTTGCAGGATGTCGCGCAGTCGGGCCTTGCCGGCGTAGTCGAGCCCACGGGTCGGCTCATCGAGCAGCAGAACCTGCGGTTCAGAGGCCAGCACGATGGCCAGGGCCAGGCACAGGCGCTGACCTTCGGAGAGGTCGCGGGGATGCGCATCATCGTCGATCTCGGGCGCCAGCAGGGCCAGCAGGGAACGGGTGGATCCGGGCAGCAGACCGCCATCGTGGTCGGCGTCACGACATTCCTGGGATACCCGCGAGCCCAGCAGCAGGTCTCCCGGTTGCTGGGGGACCACGCCGATGTGACGGGGAATTTCGCCGCCGGCCAGCGCGGCCGGGTCGAGGCCGGAGATGCGCACCTGTCCGGCCTGGGGGACCAGGCTTCCCGCGAGCGCACGCAGCAGGGTGGACTTACCGGCTCCGTTGCGACCCATGAGGACACAGATCTCGCCCCGGTTCACGGACATGGTGACCTCCGCCACGGCGGTGTGCCGTCCGTAGCGCACCGTCGTCCGCTCAAGGTGGATGGGCGGTTCCGAGTCGGGCTGAACCAGACGCAGGGGCGGCTGCTTGTCGAGCAGCCGCTCGCGCAGGGCCACCGCCGAGGCGCGAGCCTCCCGCACCGTGAGCGGCAGCGGGTCCCAGCCCAGGCGTTGCGCCAACTCGATGAGGGGCGGAGCGCTGGGCGCGTCAGCCATGATGGCGCGCGGGCTCTCGATGCGCACCTGACCCTTGTTGCCGACGGCGATGACGCGATCCGCGTACTGCAGGACCCGCTCCAGCCGATGCTCGGAGATGACGACGGTGATGCCCACGTCATGGACCAGGCGCTGCAACGCAGCCAACACATCATCGGCGGAACTGGGATCCAGCGCGCTCGTGGGTTCATCAAGCACCAGAATCGAGGGGTGCGCAACCAGCACGGAGGCGATGGCCACGCGCTGCAACTGTCCTCCCGACAGGGTGCGAATGGCCTGACCGCGTAACGAATCGAGGCCCATGACATCCACGGTCTCCTCGATGCGCTTACGCATCGCGGCCGTGCTCAGGCCCAGCCGTTCCATGGTGTAGGCGAGTTCGTCCTCGACCACATCGGATACAAAGCTCGATTGCGCGGCTT
>JAJXSV010000177.1 GCA_021784375.1 Actinomycetes bacterium
GGCCGTCAGCCAGGCCCGCATCTGCGCCTCGACCTCGCGCAATTGGGTGATCGGCACGAACTCGTGTGGCGTGTGGGCCAAGGCGGGATCGCCAGGGCCGAAGTTCACGGCCGGGATGCCGAGGCCCGAGAAGCGTGCCACGTCGGTCCAGCCGTATTTCGGTCGGGCCACACCACCGGTCGTGGCGACGAAGGCCGCCGCCGCGGGCAGCGCGAGTCCGGGCATGGCACCGTCGACCGCATCGATGACGGTGACCTCGAAGCCGGAGAACAGTTGGCGCAGGTGCTCCTCCGCCTGCGCCCCGTTGCGGTCGGGGGCGTAGCGATGGTTCACCGTCACGACGGCCTGGTCCGGCACCACGTTGCCCGCCACGCCGCCCTTGATGAAGACCGCCTGCAGGCCCTCGCGGTACTCCAGCCCATCGATCAACGGGCGCCTGGGCGTGTAGGCGTTGATGCGACTCAGGATCTCCGCTGTGGCGTGGATGGCGTTCTCACCCAGCCAGGCACGCGCAGTGTGTGCTCGGCGCCCATGCGCGCGCACCTCGATGCGCATGCTCCCTTGGCACCCGGCCTCGATGACGCCACCGGACGGTTCCATGAGGATTGCGAAGTCGCCGACGAGCAGCCCGGGCTGGGACTCGGCAATGCGCTTGAGGCCGTTGCGGACCGCCTCCACCTCCTCGCACTCGTAGAAGACGAAGGTGAGGTCGCGGTTGGGCTGGGCGAGGTCGTGCGCCAGCTTGAGTTGGACGGCAACCCCACCCTTCATGTCGCAGGCGCCCAGGCCGTAGATCCGGGACTCGGTGACCGTGCGGTCGCCCGCCGCATCCGCCACGGGCGCCTCGTCCCCCGGCTGCACCACACTGCTGCGATCGTTCCCGGAGGAGGGCACGGTGTCGATGTGGCCGGCGATGATGACGCGCTCCGCCCGGCCGAGTTCGGTGCGCGCCACGATCGAGTGCCCGTCTCGCACCACCCGCAGGTGCGGGATCCCCCGCAGGGCGAGCTCGATGGTGTCGGCCAGCGTCGCCTCACTCCCCGACTCGCTGGCGGTCTCGATGAGCGTGCGGGTCAGGTCGACGATGTCGAGTGCGAGGTCCATGGGGCAAGCGTGCCCCAGAGGGGGGATTCGATCCAAGGCGGTGGCGCTGGGTAGCGTTCGTGGCATGACCTCTGCTGCAGCCCTCGGCCTCGCCACCTTCTCCGGCGACACCCTGCTCGACGTCTGGTTCCCTCGTCCCGTGCTGGGCACGCAACCGGCCGATGTCGCGGAACTCGAGCACGCGGCGCGCCATGACGCCCTGCGCGACGTCCGCATCTCCGTGGTCACCGTGGTGATTGACGACCTCGATGCCGCACCTAAGGATGCTGCGGACGTGTACCTGCGCCTGCACCTGCTCTCGCATCGCCTGGTGAGGCCGCGCACCATCAACCTCACGGGCGTCTTCGGCCTGCTCACGAACGTCGTCTGGACCTCCCTCGGTCCGGTGGCCGTCGAAGCCATCACCGAGGTGCGGCTGCGCGCGCGCAGCCGCGGCATCGAGTTCCAGGTGTTCGGGATCGACAAGTTCCCGCGCATGGTCGACTACGTGGTGCCCACCGGTGTGCGCATCGCCGACGCCGACCGCGTGCGCCTGGGCGCCCATCTGGCCGAGGGCACCACGGTCATGCACGAGGGCTTCGTGAACTTCAACGCCGGCACGCTGGGGACGTCGATGGTGGAGGGCCGCATCTCGCAGGGAGTCGTCGTCGGCAACGGCTCGGACATCGGCGGTGGCTCATCCATCATGGGCACCCTCTCCGGTGGTGGCCAGGAGGTCATCAGCATCGGCGAGGGCTGTCTGATCGGTGCCAACGCGGGCGTGGGGATCTCCCTCGGCGACGGTTCGGTCGTCGAGGCCGGCACGTACATCACGGCCGGGTCCAAGCTCACACTCCCCGACGGCGAGGTCGTGAAGGGACGCGAACTGTCCGGCGTCCCCAACATGCTGTTCTGGCGGAACTCGGTCACCGGCGCCCTCGAGGCCAAGCCGCGCAAGGGCACCTGGGGTGGCCTGAACGCCGCCCTGCACGCATGACCGTGCCCCGCGTGAACGCGGTCTGCGTCTTCTGCTCCTCGAGCAACAGCATCGACGAGCGCTACCTCCGCCTCGCCGCGGAGCTCGGAAGTGCCTTGGCACACAACGGGATCTCACTGGTGACCGGTGGCGGCAGCGTGTCCATGATGGGCGCGGTGGCACGGGCTGCGCGCGCCTCCGGTGGCCACACCGTCGGCGTCATCCCGCAGGCGCTGGTCGACATGGAGGTCGCCGACCATGACGCCGACGAACTCGTGGTCACCGACGACATGCGCACCCGCAAGGCCGAGATGGATCGTCGCTCCGAAGCCTTCATCGCGCTGCCCGGCGGAATCGGCACCCTGGAGGAGCTCACCGAGGTGTGGACCGCGTCCGCCCTCGGCATGCATGACAAGCCCGTCATCGTGGTGGATCCCTGGGGCGACTACTCGCACCTGCACGCACTCATCGACCACCTCGTGTCCGCGGGCTTCGTGCGGGCCGAGGCGGCCCGGGCCATCCACTGGGTGACGGGCATCGACGCTGCGCTGGAACGCATCAGCACGCACCTGGAGCAGCGCGAGGGCCCCGCCGCGCATGCGGACGAGGCCCTCGAGTCGAGCGGTTGACCTAGCGCTGTGCGATCGGCACGTAGTCGCGTTGGGGCACGCCGACGTACACCTGGCGCGGACGACCGATCTTGGTGGTCGGGTCCTCGATCATCTCGCGCCACTGGGCGATCCAGCCGGGCAGGCGGCCGAGCGCGAACAGCACGGTGAACATCTGCGTCGGGAAGCCGAGGGCCTTGTAGATGAGTCCGGTGTAGAAGTCGACGTTCGGGTACAGCTTGCGCGAGATGAAGTACTCATCGTTGAGCGCAGCCTCTTCGAGGTGCTTGGCGATGGCGAACAACGGATCGTCGATCTTCAGCGCGGTGAGCACATCGTCCGCTGCCTGCTTGGCGATACGTGCGCGGGGATCGAAGTTCTTGTAGACGCGGTGTCCGAAGCCCATGAGCTTGATGCCGTCATCCTTGTTCTTGACCTTCTGGATGAAGGTCTCGGCGCTCATGCCCGAGGCGTGGATCTCCTCCAACATCTCCAGCACTGCCTGGTTCGCACCACCATGCAGCGGGCCGAAGAGCGCGTTGATGCCGGCGGAGACCGAGGCGAACATGTTCGCATGCGACGAGCCGACCAATCGGACGGTCGAGGTCGAGCAGTTCTGCTCGTGATCGGCATGCAGGATGAAGAGCTGGTCGAGGGCCTTCACTGCGATCGGATTGGCGTAGTACTCGGCGGCGGGCACCGCGAAGGTCATGCGCAGGAAGTTCTCGACCAGGCCCAGGTGGTTCTTGGGGTAGGCGTGCGGCTGGCCGACGCTCTTCTTGTAGGCAAGGGCCGCCAGCGTCGGCACCTTCGCCAGCAGGCGGATCGTCGAGCGGTGGACGTGGTCGGGGTTGAAGGGGTCCATCGAGTCCTGGAAGAAGGTGGACAGCGCGGACACCGCGGAGGACAGCACGGGCATGGGGTGCGCGTTCGACGGGAAGGCGTCGAAGAGGTGACGCATCTCCTCGTGCACCATGGTGTGTTCCTTGATGTTCTGCTCGAAGGCCGCGAACTGCGCGGCCGTCGGCAGGTCCCCGTAGATGAGCATGTACACGACTTCGTAGAACGTCGACCGCTCAGCCAACTGCTCGATGGGGTATCCGCGGTAGCGCAGGATGCCCGCGTCGCCGTCGATGTAGGTGATGGACGACTCGCAGGACGCCGTGTTCATGAAGCCGGTGTCGAGTGTGACGTGCCCGGTCCGGTTCAACAGCGAGTTGATCTCCAAGCCGGAGCTGCCGACCGTCGACGGGTGGACGGTGAGGTCGATCTCCCCGTTGGGGTAGCGAAGGGCGTAGTCGGACATGTCGGCTCCCGTGCGGTAGGTGAATCAAAACTAGTGGTCGGCGCGGAGGCGCGGCATGTGGCTTTGGGCCAATCTCTCCGCCGCGGTGCCGATCGCCGCATCGCTGCCGGTGAGCGCGATGCGGACATGCTGCCGGCCGGCGGTGCCGTAGAACTCGCCGGGCGCGGCCAGGATGCCGAGGTCGGCGAGGCGCCCGAGCGTGGCCCAGCAGTCCTCGCCCAGCGTCACCCAGAGGTACAGCCCCGCCTCCGAGCCGTCGACGGTGAAGCCGGCCGCCTCGAGGGCGCTGCGCAGCACCTGGCGGCGCGCGCCATAGCGCACTCGCTGCTCGGCGACGTGGTCGTCGTCCGCATAGGCGGCGGCCATCGCCGCCTGCACGGGTAGGGGCACCATGAAGCCCGAGTGCTTGCGGATGTCGAGCAGGGACCGGATGCGTCCCGCGTCGCCCGTGATGAAGGCCCCGCGGTAGCCAGCGAGGTTCGAGCGCTTGGACAGGGAGTGCACCGCGAGCAGGCCGTGGTGTGCGTCCGGGCCGCTGCCGCAGACCTCGGGGTGCAGCAGCGAGATGGGTTCGGCCTCCCAGCCCAACTCGATGTAGCACTCATCGTTGACGATGAGGATCCCGTGTTGACGGCCCCAATCGACGATCCCGCGCAAGGCTGCCCGCGTGAGCACGCGCCCGGTCGGGTTCGAGGGCGAGTTCAGCCACACCATGCCCAGTTCGCGCCCGCTGGCCTCGACGCGCACGAGCAGGTCCTCGAGTTGGTCGACGCCGTCCGCGGCCACCACCGACGCCCCCACCAGGCGCGCACCGATGTCGTAGGTCGGGTACGCGATGGCGGGGATGGCGATGACGTCGCGGGCGCCGAGCCCGAGTTGGAAGGGGAGCATGGCCACCAGTTCCTTGGAACCGATGGTGGGCAGCACGGCGTCCGCCGATGCTGCGACGCCGAGACGCCGTCGCAGCCATGCCGCGATCGCCTCACGGAGCGCGGCAGTACCCCACACCGTCGGGTAGCCCGGGGCATCCGCTGCCTGCCGCAGGGCCTCCTGGACCACTGGCGGCGTGGCATCCACGGGCGTGCCGATGGAGAGGTCGATCAGCCCCTGGGCGGCCGCCCGCTCCTTGAACGGCAACAGGCGATCCCACGGGAATTCCGGCAGCGATCGCCCATCCGGCCGAGTGGGAGTGCTCACTGGGTCCGGACTAGTGCGACTGCGGGGGCAATGCGGCAACCATGGGCGCGTCGAAGGACTGCGCACCCATCTTGGCCGCGCCACCCGGCGAGCCGATCTCGGCGAAGAAGTCCACATTCGCCTTGGTGAATTCCGCCTGGTCGGCCGGAACGTCGTCCTCGTAGAAGATCGCCTCGACGGGGCACACCGGCTCGCAGGCGCCGCAGTCGACGCACTCGTCGGCCTGGATGTAGAGCATGCGGTCGCCTTCGTAG
>JAJXSV010000178.1 GCA_021784375.1 Actinomycetes bacterium
CGCTGTACGCGGTGGGTCGCGTCTTCGCTGCCATGACCCGCGCATCCGGGCGCATTCCGCAGATCTCGGTGGTGGTGGGTCCCGCAGCAGGCGGCGCAGCCTACGGCCCCGCCCTCACCGACATCGTCATCCTGGCGCCCGAGGGTCGTATCTTCGTCACCGGCCCCGAGGTGGTGCGTTCGGTCACGGGTGAAGCCGTCGATATGGAGCGCCTCGGCGGCGCCGAGCCCCATGGCCGCCGCTCCGGCGTCGTGCACCTGGTCGCGGATTCCGAAGCTGAGGCCTATGACCGGGCGCGCACCCTCACCACGCTCATCGGCAAGCAGGGCTCGCTCGCACTCGATCGCATCGATGACGTCGACCTCGCGCAGTACCTCCCCGACAACCAGCGTCGCGCCTACGACGTGCACCCACTGGTGGAGAACTTCGTGGACTCCGGCACGCTGCTGGAATTGCACGAGAAATGGGCGCCCAACATCGTCACGGCACTCGGTCGCCTGGGCGGACGGACGGTCGGCGTCATCGCCAACAACCCGCTGCGGCTGGGCGGCTGCCTCGATTCCTCCTCTGCCGAGAAGGCCGGTCGTTTCGTGCGCATGTGCGACGCCTTCGCCATCCCCATGGTGGTGCTCGTCGACGTTCCCGGCTATCTGCCCGGCGTCGGCCAGGAGTGGGAAGGCGTGGTGCGACGGGGTGCGAAACTGCTGCACGCTTTCGCCGAGTGCGTCGTGCCGCGTGTCACCGTGGTCACGCGCAAGGCCTTCGGCGGCGCGTATGTCGCAATGAATTCGAAATCCCTGGGCGCAACCAAGGTTTTCGCGTGGCCGCAGGCGCAGGTGGCGGTGATGGGACCGGTGGCCGCGATTCGTATCCTGCACCGTCGCAAACTCGCCGATGTGCCGCCGGAGTCACGCGAGCAGATCGAACTGGAGTTGGCTGCGGAGCACGAGCAGCTCACCGGTGGCATTCAGCGCGCCGTCGATCTGGGCATGGTTGACGCCGTTGTGGAACCGGCCCTCACCCGGCGATCCGTGGCACTTGCCATCCACGGCACGCCCGGAGTGCGCGGACACCACGGCAACATCCCGCTCTAACCCACCCGGTGCAGCCAGCGCACCGGTGTGCCTTCACCTGCCGTCCGGAATGACTCGAGTTCGCTGTCCCAAGGCGTGCCCAGCAGCAGGCCCAGCGCACTGCGCATGGACTCCACGTCGTCGGCACTCTCCAACACCGTGCGCAGGCGTTGCTCGTTGACGAGCACATCACCATGCGCACTCATGTGTGCGCGGAAGACGCCCAAGCCCGGCGTATGCGCATAGCGCTCACCCTCCGACGACGGCGTGGGCTCCTCGGTGACCTCGAAACGCAGATCGGGCAACTGGCGAAGGGCATGAACGATGCGCGCCGCGGTGCCGGCAGCCGCCACCCATGAAAGCTCGGCCCGCATGCGCGAGGGAGCGATGGGTTGGGGCGTCCAGTGCACGGTGGCCTCGATGCCGAGCACGTCGGACAGCGCCCACTCGATGGGCTTGCAGAAGGCCTTGGCGGCGTCATGGATGTAGACCACGCCCCGCGTTTGGGCATGCTGCGCACGCGTCATGTGAATCGGTGTTGCCATGGCGACCTCCTCGAGCTTCACCTTCCCCAGTGCGCTCGCGAGGTTCCAATACCACGATACAGCACGAGCTCCCGGGAACGGCGATGCGGCAGTGCTCGTCTGAACCCGATGCATGGGCGCTGCCAACCCGGCTTCCCGGTCTTCCTCGACCGAACCCGCGGGTCTCCTTGCCAGTAACCGACCCTCGCTGTTTGCATGTACCCCAACGAATGGAGCAGCCATGGCCCTGCAGGCAACGACCGGCGTCATCACCTCACCCTTCCGCGGCACGCGCGTGCGTGATGCCGGGCTGGTGATCACGGGTGCGCTGTTCATCGCCCTCAGCGCGCAGGTGGCCATCCCGCTGCCCTTCACCCCCGTGCCCCTGACCGGTCAGACGCTGGCGGTACTGCTCACCGGCGCCGCACTTGGCAGCACCCTGGGTCTGGCCTCAACCGGTCTCTATCTGGCACTGGCCCTCTTCGGTTTCCCGGTGCTTGCCGCCACCAGCACCGGCGGCCACCTCACCGGCATTGCGGTGCTTTCCTCACCGACGCTCGGCTACGTTGTGGGCTTCATGCTCTCGTCACTGGTTGTGGGTGCGCTGGCCAATCGCGGGCTCAGCCAGACACCGTTGGGTGTGGTACTGGCCATGGTCGCCGGCAACCTCGCCATCTACGCCGCGGGCCTGCTCTGGCTGCATCACGCCATCAATGTCAGCTGGTCGCAGACGGTGGCGCTCGGCCTCACACCCTTCCTGATCGGCGACGCCATCAAGATTGCCATTGCGGCCGGTCTGCTGCCCGCCGCGTGGCGTTTCGTCCGCTGACGTGACCGACTTCGTCCCCGCCTGGAGGCGCGCCACCGCAGGGGAATTGCGCTGGCCCATGACAGTTGTGGTGGCACTCAGCGTGGCTGCGCAGCTCACCATTCCCGACCAGTTCTCACTGGGCGACGCACGTCTCATGCCCATCATCGAGTTACTGATGCTGGCCGTGCTGGTCGCACTCAATCCGGGTGAGATCCGCAAACCACACCTGCACCTGCGCTGGCTCTCACTCGCGCTCACGGCCACCATGTCGCTCAGCAATGTGGTGGAGGCACTGCGACTCATCACCGCCATCCTGCAAGGCACTGGCGCGAAAGACGCCTCCACGGTGCTGCGCGTCGGCGGCACCATCTGGCTGGTCAATGTGGTGGTCATGGCCCTGTGGTACTGGGAACTCGATCGCGGTGGTGCGTCGGCCCGCGCGCGCAACCTGCATGACCGCACCGACTTCCTGTTCCCACAGATGACGTCACCACAATTTGCACACGTGGACTGGGAGCCGGGCTTCATCGACTACTTCTACACCTCGTTCACCAATGCCAGCGCCTTCAGCCCGACTGATGTGTTGCCGCTCACGCGCTGGGCCAAGTTGCTCATGATGTTGCAGTCGATGGTGTCACTCACCACGGTGGCGTTGATCATCGCCCGCGCCGTGAACACGCTGCGCTGAAGCTCAGCTTCCTGCGTGTTCCTCGGCCAGCGAGTTGCCACCGTCGATCACCAGGCATTGCCCGGTGATGTACGACGCCCCCGGTGTGCAGAGCATGGCCACCAGATGTGCAACCTCCTGGGCGCGGCCGCTGCGCAGCATGGGCGTGGCCGCGCCCTGCCGAACTTCATGTGGGGTCTGCGAGGCGGTGGCGATCCAGCCCGGTGCCACTGCGTTGGCGGTGATGCCCTGCGCGGCGTATTCCAGCGCGAGAGTACGGGTGAAGCCCACCATGCCCGCCTTGGCGGCCGCGTAGGGCGCTTCCCCGACCATTGCGCCAGTGACCCCGGTGGTACTCGCCACATTCACGATTCGGCCCCACTGCGCGGCCCGCATGTCGGGCAGCACCAACCGGGTCACCTGGAAGGCGGTCGTGAGGTTGCGCTGCAGCGCATGTGACCACTGCTCGGGGGCCAGTTCATGGGTGAGCAGCGAGGCCTGCATGGGATCGTCGACACTCGTCATGCCGGCGTTGTTGACGAGCACCTGCACGGCGCCGAAGACATGATGCACGCGCTCCAGCAGCCGCTCGACCTGCTCCTGCTGCAACAGGTCCGCGGCGTATGCCTCGGCCTGCCAACCCGCGTCGCGCAATTCGGCGGCACGCTCCGTACAACGGGCACTGGTGGAGGTCAGGAAGACCCGGGCACCGAGCGCAGCCAGCGCCTGCGCGCAAGCCAGGCCGATACCCGAAGGACTTCCCGCACCCGTGATGAGTGCCACGCGCCCGCCAAGATCCAGCGTCTGCGCCGTTCCGCTCGTCATGCGACGAATCTAGACGGCGAGGGCCGCCAACCCCCGTATTGCGCTGCTACTTGCCGAACCAGGCCCGGACCCGTTCCTGGATGGCCTTCTCGAACTGATCGTCACTGTGGCGCGTCTGCAGCCAGGCCGAGAAATCGCCGTCTGCACACTGGTCGAGTTCACGACGGCAGGCCGCGGTGTCGGTGACGGCGCGGTACAGCAATTCCTCCGCCTCGCGACTGGTCTTGTAGAAGAAGGGGTAGCCCACGGGCAGGATCTCCCGTGCCCACGAAAGATCCGGGAACACACCAACCGCACCGGCGGCCAGCGCCTCTACGTACTCGAGCCCGTAGGACTCCTCCGTGGAGGTGGCGAGGAAGGCAGTGGTGCGCGCGAGTGCCTGCCAATAGCCCTCGCGGGTGGCCGTGAGGGGGCCGACCCAGGCCCACTTCCTGCGCGAGAGGTTCATCGCCATCTCGCGGATGAGGTGGGTCTCGTGCAGGCGGGCCTCCACCTGGATGGGGGTGCGCTTGGCCACCCGCTCCACCACATCGATGAAGAACTGCGGACGCTTGCGCTCGGAAAGGTAGATGGCCGGGTACAGCACCACCGGCACCTCCGGCTCCTGGCGCGGCCGCACATGCTCGATGCGGAAGCCCAGATTCACCCAAGAGATCTGAGCATCCTCCGCGATCGCACGGGTGGTCAGGGAATCGACGATTTCCTGCACCTCGGTGGCGGTGTGCTCGGAGTTGGCAAAGGTGGGGAACAAAGCGCACGAGAGCGCGAGCGCCGCGCGCTCCACCTTGTTGGTGATGGAGGAGGGCCCCCACCAGACGAAGTTCATGATCTTGGGCTCTGCGCAGGTGGCATGCAGTCGACGCCACACGTCCACGGAGTCGTAGAAATCCATATTGATGAGCACGGTGTTGTCACCGTTGACCATCTCCACGGGAACCACGTCGAAACCGTCGCAACGGCGTGGCTGAAGGCCGATCACCTGCGAGTCGGGGAACAGCCGCAGCAGACGGCGAACCAGCGTGGCGCCCGCATCATGGCCGGCGATGTGTCCGTCCTCATCGATCCGGACGCCTGCGTACCTGACGGCGATTCTCATCGGGCTGCCCCCACTTCCTCACGATTCACGGTTGCCTGACTGGTGCTCGTGCCCGAGTTGACGGGCTCCTCGTCATCCACCTCATCGAGCTGCTTCTGGATGCGCATGCCGTAGAAGGAGCGGTAGACGAAGTAGGCGGAGATGGCGAAGAAGACGGCAGCCAGAACGGCCACCAGACCGCCCAGCCCCTGATCACTCATGCTGACGGCCAGCTCCACGGCCAGCAGGCCGAAGAGGGTCGTGAACTTGATGACCGGATTGAGTGCCACGGACGAGGTGTCCTTGTAGGGGTCACCCACGGTGTCGCCCACAATGGTGGCGTCGTGCAAGGGCGTGCCCTTGGCGTGCAGGTCGATTTCCACAATCTTCTTGGCGTTGTCCCAGGCGCCACCGGCGTTGGCCATGAAGATGGCC
>JAJXSV010000007.1 GCA_021784375.1 Actinomycetes bacterium
TCCGATCTAGACCGTGTACGGCTCGCGCACTGCACTGCTGGGCGACGTCCTCACCAGCCAGGCCTTCAATGACGCGTACACGTACGACGGCAACGACCTCGGCAACACCTATGGTGCGACCTCAACCGCGTTCCGGGTGTGGGCACCGACGGCGAGCGCTGCGAGCCTGCTGGTCTACCCGAGTGCGGATCCGAGCGCGCAACCGACGGTCTATCCGATGAGCGCAGACGTGAAGGGCACATGGTTCGCCAGACTGTCCGGTGATCGCAACGGCACCATCTACACCTACAGGGTGAGGCTCGGCGACGCGTGGAGTGAGGCGGTCGACCCCTACGTCCGGGCGACCACGGTCAACGGGCTGCGGGGCGTGGTGGTGGACCTCAGCAGGACGAATCCCGCGAGATGGACGTCCGCCAAGCCTCCATTCAGCGGCAACGCCACAGACGCAGTCATCTATGAGCTTCATGTGCGCGACCTCTCGATGGACCCGAGCAGTGGCATCAGTGCCGCGCACAAGGGCAAGTTCCTGGCCCTGACGGAACACGGCACTACCACGCCGGACGGCAAGGCGAAGACGGGCATCGATGCGATCAAGGAACTCGGTGTCACCCACGTCCAGCTCCTGCCGATATACGACTTCAAGACCATCGATGAGACGACGAACGACCAGTTCAACTGGGGCTACGACCCGCAGAACTACAACGTTCCCGAGGGCAGCTACTCGACGAACCCCGCCGATCCCACGAACCGCATCATGGAGCTCAAGCAGACCGTGCAGTCACTGCACGACGATGGCCTGCGCGTCGTCATGGATGTCGTGTACAACCATGTCTTCGACGCCAGCGCCAGCAGTTTCGAACGACTGGTGCCGGGCTACTTCTTCCGCATGAATCCCGATGGCAGTTACGGCAACGCCACGGGAGTGGGCAACGAGGTCGCCTCGGAGCGGCCCATGGTGAGCAAGTTCATCGCCGACTCGGTGGGCTACTGGGCCACGGAGTACCACATCGATGGCTTCCGCTTCGACCTGATGGGCGTCCTTGACATCGCAACCATGAACCGCATCCGTGCCGAACTGGATGCGATCGATCCCAGCATCCTGATGATCGGTGAGGGCTGGAACATGGGGAACCTCCTGCCCGACAACCAGAAGGCCGACCAGGTGAACGCCGCCCGTCTGCCCCGCATCGGCCAGTTCAATGACGGGATCCGCGACGGCATCAAGGGCTCCGTGTTCAACGCGACGGAGCGCGGGTACGCGCAGGGGGCCACGGGCAGGCTGCCTGACGTCAAGGCCGGCATCGTGGCGAATGTCCCGTTCCCGCATGGCATCGGCGGAACCTGGGGGGCCATCCAACCGGGGCAGTCGGTGACCTACGTGGAGGCGCACGACAACCTCACGCTGTTCGACAAGCTGCAGGCCAGCATGCCCCGGGCCTCGTCGGCGGAGCGCATGCGCGTATTCCGACTCGCCAGTTCCATCGCCCTCCTCGCGCAGGGTGTCGCCTTCATCGACTCCGGCCAGGAGTTCATGCGTACCAAGGGTGGCGACGCCAACTCGTACAAGTCACCCGACTCCGTGAATTCGTTGAAGTGGCTGTCGCGCGAGAAGAACCTCAGCACGGTCACCTACTTCAAGGGCCTCATCGCACTGCGTAGGACGCATCCCGCATTCCGCATGACGACCGCAGCGGCCATCGTCAAGGGCCTGCGCTTCCTGGCTGCACCACGAGGCGTCGCCGAGTACTCCATCAGTGGCTCCGTTTCGGGCGATGCGTGGCGGTCGATCGTGGTCGCGCACAACCCGAACCCGAAGCCGGTGACCATCACGCTTCCTGTGAAGGGCAATTGGCAGGTGGTCGTGAACGGCGTGAGGGCCGGCACGGCCACCCTGCAACTGCTCAGGTCGGTTAGGATCGTGCGTGTGCCTGCGCAGACCACGCTGGTACTGCACAGCTGAACGGCCGATCGGTCCGTCAACGGAGGATGAGCAGCCCGACTGCGAATGCCGGGTAGAAGGCGAAGGCCCAGGCCAGACGCGATGCCGTGAAGCGCTGCTTCGACAGCAGCCACAGGAGGTAGGCGATGGCGACCATCGTGATCACACCGGAGAGCATGAGCACGTGGTCGAACTTCCACGGCGTGAACAGGATGCCCAGGCCGGAGGGGATGGTGGCCTGGATCATCATGGCGCCGCTGATGTTGGCGAGTGCCAGCGACGTCTTCCCCTGGCGCACCCAGATGATCGCGTTCATGACCTCGGGAAGTTCCGTGGCGACGGGTGACAGCAGCAGGGCGGTGACGGAAGGGGCCAGTCCGATGGCCGGGCCGGCCCACTCCAACTGTGCTACGAACAGTTGTGACGCCGCGAAGATGAGCGCCAGGGTGACCAGTGTCTGCACCGCGATGGCCCAGCCCGCGGGTGTGCTCGCACGGGGTTGCAGCTTGAGCGGCTCGAGGTCAGCGTCGGAGTGGGTCTCGGAGTCATCGCGCATCTCGCGCACGAAGTACGCCGCGTAGGCCGCGAAGAACAGCAGCCCCAAGGCGGGTTTGAAGCTGAAGGCGACGAGTCCCAGCCCCACCTTGAACACGAAGATGGTGAGGAACCACCGCTGGTCGCGGGGCAGTCGGCTGAGGTCCGCGCCGTCCATGGGATCGATGGACTGATGTCCGTGTCTCGGGCCCGGTGCCAGCAGCGATTCGCGCAGGAGGGCCTGAAGCGTGCGCCTTCTGCGCAGCAGCACCAATCCGGTGACGCCGTAGGCGATGGTGGCGAGCGCGAGCGGCCCGCCCATGGCCGCTCCGACGCCGATGTCCTTGGCGGCGCTCGAGTGACGCATGGTCACTGCCACCAGGGTGACGACGCTCTCAGGAAGCGCAGTGCCGGCGGCTGCCAGGATGGTGCCGATGGCAAGCGTGCCCATGCGCATGCGGATGCCCAGCCACTCGACGGCATTCACGAACCACTCGCAGGACAAGTAGATGACCACCGCGCATCCGAGCAGCAGCAGTGCGTGGATGAGCGCCATGATCCCTGCCTCCAGTGTCGTCGCGGACGACGCTAAGGGACGGGCCGGTGCCTGCGCCAATGGGGTCGGTGAAGGGGGTGGACCACTCAGTGGTCCACCCCCGCTTGCTGTGCGTCGCGATCAGGCAGTGGTGCCCGACGAACTGCTGCTGGATGAGGACGAGCTCGTCAGCTGCGCATCGCGTGCGGCCTCCGCTGCCTGGCGGGCCGCTGATTCCGTCGCCTCATGGGCGGGATCGGTGTTCGAGTGCCCACCGAAGCCGCCCGGGCCGTGGTCACCGTCACCGTCGCCCATGCCCGCCGGAGGTACACCGGTGGCATCAGCACGCACTTCGGCCGCCTTCTGGGCTGCGGACTCCGCCGCCTCATGGGCGGGATCGGTGTTCGAGTGCCACCTCTGCGTCGCCGTGGGGGTGTCGCTCGACGCCGTCGCGCTGGCGGAGGACGGCGTGGTGGCGGTGTTCGTGTCAGCGGATGCGGATCCGGTGAGCATGACGGCGCCACCGATGAGGGCACCGGCGGCGACGAGGCCGACCGCGCCGATGAGGGTCTTGCGACGACCGGCGCCGCTTGTGGATTCGTTCGACATGATGCTTCCTTGTCCGAGGCGCCGGGGCGGAACCTCTGCGCGCGACGCTAGGGCGCGAGAGTCATGGGGCCATGAGCCGTTGTCCCAGATCGATCCAAGACTCGGCTGACATTTGCAAGCGCCCGGGCACCGGGATTCTGAGCAGTATTCACAACGCCTTTTCGACATGCGTTGGCGTTGGGCGAGTTGTGACACTGATGCACATGAAGGCGGCTGCCGCCTTCAGCCGCGCATGCTCCGCGACCTCCCGCTGCCCGGGATCGCTTCGTTGCAGGTTGGTGAACCTTGCCAATGAGTGGAAACACGGCTTGGCAGGCGATGGGCCCCGACCTAGCGTCACGCGCGCCACTGGATCGTTCCATGGCGAGGTCCCGCCTGTGGCCGCGATGAGGATGGAGGTGTGGCCCCGTGTCCTGCGAGTGCGCCGGAGACCTTGCAACGGCGTGGATCCGGGTCGCGGAGGCGTCGCCGGCCCCCGTGGGGGAGCGCCCGGTGTACCTCCTCCGCAGCGAGTTCACGCTGCGTTCGATGCCGGTCGAGGGCTCCCTTCGCATCACGGCGCAGGGCATGTACTGCGCCTTCATCAACGGGGTCCGTGTCGGCGATGCCGAGTTGCGACCGGGCTTCACGCAGTTCGAGCACCGCATCGAATTCCAGGAGTACCCGGTGTCGCACCTGCTTCGGGAGGGCCCCAACGCGATCGTCGCGCAATTGGGGGACGGCTGGTTCCGCGGCGCCAACGGGATCCTCCAGATCCCTGACCAATGGGGCGCGCACGTGGCGCTGTCGGCACAACTCGACGTCACCATGCGCGATGGAAACTGCCAGCGCGTGCTCACAGGAACGGGATGGCGGGTCGCGCCCAGTCACATCATGGCTGCTGACCTGTTCCGTGGGCAGCGCGAAGATCGTCGACGCTTCGACCGGGCTGTGTACCTGCCCGGGCACGACGACAGTTCGTGGGACCAGCCCCTGCCACACGTGGTGGCGGCCGCGCTCCTTCCGCCATCCGCCCCGACGGTTCGATGCATCGAGCGCCTGTTCCCGCAATCCATCACCGAGCCGCGCCCCGGGGTGTGGGTCGCTGACTTCGGCCAGAACATCAACGGTTGGACGCGGCTCCGGCGACTGGGCCCTGCCGGCAACGTCGTGACCCTCACCCACGGCGAGGCCCTTGATGCCGCCGGCGATGTCACGCTCACGCACCTCGACGTCCACTTCCCCGGCATCGACGGCGGCGTCGACTGCCACCAGGTCGACCAGGTGGTGTCCGCCGGCCGCGAAGGCGACGTGTTCGAGCCCCACTTCACAACGCACGGTTTCCGCTATGTGCGAGTGGAGGGCCTGGGCGCGATGCATGCGTCGGACATCGAAGCCGTCGTGGTGCACAGTGACCTCCGCCGCATCGGCGGCTTCGACTCCCATGATGAGCGCCTGCGCTGGCTGCACGAGGCCACGGTGTGGAGCTTCCGTGGCAATGCCTGCGAGATCCCCACTGATTGTCCGACGCGCGAGCGAGCGGGCTGGACCGGCGACTGGCAGGTCTTCGCCCCCACTGCCGCGTACCTCTTTGACGTGGAGTCCTGGAGCCTGCGATGGCTGCGTGACGTCATGCTCGACCAGCACGCGGACGGCATCATCGAGCACATCTCGCCCGCGGAGCGCAGGCCGATCCCCGGTCCGCTCGCGGACACGCACGGCTCCGCGGGTTGGGGCGACGTCATCGTCTCGGCACCGCTCGACCTGTACGACGCCTATGCGTCCACCACCGCGCTCGCGCAGTCCTGGGACGCGGCCGTGCGCTGGGTCGCCTACGCCGAGGCCTCGGCGGCCGGCGCGCGGCATCCCTCGCGCACCGGACCGGCGGCGCCGCATGAGCGCTACCTCTGGGACTCCCGCTTCCACTTCGGGGAGTGGCTCGAACCGGATGCGGACCTGCGTGACTTCGGCGCGTTCATGGGGGCAGACAAGTCCGAGGTGGCGACGGCGTACCTTGCCCGCTCCGCCGCGCAGATGGCGCGCATCGCCGACATCCTCGGCAAGGGAACGGACATCGGGAAGCGCTACTCGGCACTGGCCGACGGTGCCCGAGACGCATGGCAACGGGAATTCATCGATGCAGATGGGCGATTGCGCGTGGGCACACAGGCCGCACACGTGCGCGCGCTGCACTTCGGGCTCGTGCCCGAGTGCCAACGGGCCGCGATCGCAGCGGACCTGGTTGCGCTCATCCGGGCAGCGGGCACCCATGTCGGTACGGGCTTCCTGTCGACGCCCTACCTGCTCCCGGCACTCGCCGACAACGGCTTCCCGGACGTCGCCTACGAGCTGCTGTTGCAGGACACGCCACCGTCCTGGATGTACATGCGCAGCAAGGGTGCGACGACCATCTGGGAGGACTGGAACGGCATCGACGGCGAAGGCATCGCGCATGCCTCGCTGAATCACTACTCCAAGGGCGCGGTCGCGTCCTTCCTGCATCGGTACGTGGCCGGGCTGCGCCTGCGCGCTCCCGGCTATCGGGTGTTCCACGTCGAACCGGTGATGGGCGGCGGCATCACGGGCGCCTCAACCTGGCAGGACACTCCGTACGGGCGCCTTGAGGTGGCATGGCGGGTCGTGGCCGGTCGCTTCCGATTGGAAGTGACGAAGCCCGAGCAGTGCCGGGGCCTGCTCGTCCTGCCGGATGGCCGTGCGCACGCGTTCGACACGGGCACCGGCTGCAAGCTGGAGTGCGCGCTTTGAAGACCTTTCGCAATCCGGTGATCCGCGGGGTCTCACCCGATCCGTCGATCTGCCGCGTGGGCAACGACTTCTTCCTGGCCACCAGCAGCTTCGACTTCTGGCCCGGCATCCCCATCCACCACTCAACGGACCTGGTGCACTGGGAGCTCATCGGGCATGCCGTCACCCGCCCCGACCAGGTGCGACCGAACGGTGACCCGGACGGCCCCTTCAATCTCTTCGCTCCGACCCTGCGCCATCATGAGGGCACCTTCTTCGTCGCGTGCACGAATGCCAGTCCCCGCGATCCCGCACTCGGCGTGACGGGCGGCGTCGTCGGCAACTTCATCGTGCACACGGAGGACCCCACGGGCGAATGGTCACCAGCCGCCTGGGTGGACCAGGAGGCCTTCGATCCCTCCCTCGCATTCGAGGACGCCACCTGCTACTACACGCGTCGCACACTCGACCTCCGGGATCCCGAGCGCGGACTCGGCCCCATCGTGCAAGGCGAGGTGGACCCGCTCACGGGCAGGATCCTGCGAGCCCTGCAGCCGATCACCCCTGGCCACGGCGGCTTCTGCTCCAACGACATCGAGGGTCCACACCTGTACAAGCTGAACGGCCTCTACTACCTGTTCTCCGCCGAGGGCGGAACGGAGAAGGGGCACATGCAGACGGTCGCCCGCAGCACCTCCCCGTACGGCCCTTTCGATCCGGCACCTCACAATCCTGTGCTCACGCATCGACACCTGGTGGTGAATCCCATTCAATGCACGGGCCATGCGGATCTCGTCGAGGCCCCTGACGGCAGGTGGTGGGCGGTGTTCCTGGCCACCAGGTCAGGTCGCGTGCAGGGTCCCAATCTGCTCGGCAGGGAGACCTGGTTGGCTCCGGTCGAGTGGTGCGAGGGCTGGCCGGTCATCGGCAGTGCCGGCACAGTCTCCTTCGAAATGGCCGCTCCGGCGCTCAAGCAGGCCAGAACGTCGTTGCGCAGCAAGGGGAATCCGTGGCTCGACGGTTGGAGCACGCGCGGTTTCCCGCTCGCCGACATCGAGATACAGCGGGTCGGGCAGGCGACGGAGATGCGCCTGCCCAGCCTCCCCGGCACGCTTGACGGACCGGATCGCGTCCCTGCGGTCCTGCTGCGGCAGCTCGAGCAGGAGGCGTCGTTCCACGCGACCGTCGCTACATGGCCGCGACGCGGGGTCCGCGCAGGGATCACCGCCTACGCCGGCAGGGAGCATCATTACGAGTTGTTCGTCGAGTGGGCTGCCCACGGCCCCATCGCCGCCGTGCGACGTCGGGTGGCCGACCTCGAGCAGACGGACTTCCTCGCCCTGCCCGACGGACCGGTGTCCCTGGAAGTCACATGCGACGGCCTGGACTACCGCTTCGAGGTCATGGTGGCGGGTGACCGCATCTGTGTCGGCACCGGCGCAGCGCGGCTGCTCGATGCGAATCTGGCGCCGGGGTTCGGCAGCGTGCGGCTCGGCGTTTTCGTCACGGGCGTGCGGAGCGACCTCGTGCGCTTCACCGACGTGGGCGGGGTGAATGTGGGCTAGCGGCCAACCCGGCCGAAGTCGGCCATGTCCAGCTCACGCGCGATGGCGGTGGCCGCGGCCCGGAGGCTGGGGAGCAGGGTTGAGGGTTCGGCCCCCTGACCGTGCATCACCACCGAGAGCGCAGCGATGACCTCATGGCCGCCACGGGTGATCGGCACCGCGGCGGAGGCGACGGGCGGGGTTGCGGAGAGCGGGACCGCCTTCACCAGGCAGAAACCATCCCGACGGATCTGGGCCAGACGGGCCCGGACCTCGCGAGGAGACGCCGGTACGGGATCCGGCGCCATGGTCATGGGCTCGAGCAGGACCTGCTCCTGCAGCATGGCCGGCGCGAAGGCGAGCAGCACCAGGCCGGCCGACGTGTAGTAGAGGGGGATGTCCCCCGTGGCGGCAAAGGGCATGTATGCCGCCTGGTGCCCGGAGAGGCGTTCGATGATGAGGCCGCGGTTGCCGTCGAGGACCGCCAGCAGCACGTTCTCGTGGGTGGCCTCGACGAGGTCGGTCATGTGGGGCAGCGCCACCTGACGCAGCCCCATGCCGCGCGGCGCCAGTGCACCCATCTCCCAGAGACGGAGCCCGATCACGAAGCGCCCGTCCTCGCGGCGCTCGAGGGCGCCGGCCGCGATGAGCCGATTGGCCAGGCGCAGGGTGGTGCTGGCCGGTTGCCCGCAGGCACGTGCGAGTTCGGCGAGGGCCAGGCTGCGGCGACTCGTGGAGAAGGCGCCGAGCAGGGCGAAGGCACGATCGATGACCGGCTCACCGCGGCTGGGCTTGCGACCTCGGGAGCGAGCTGCCTCCACGGCCATTGGGCGCGCCATCCCCTCCGCTTGTTTGCAACGATTCAATCACGACTGCCATTGAATGGCAATGCCGTGGATGGGCTTCGGAGGGCGCGCGCACAGTGTGCCCACATCAACGATCGGTGCCTGCTGGCGCCGAGCCCGCAGAGGAGACCTGCATGATCCGAACCGCCACCCGTCGCTGGGTCGCTGCTGTGGCCGCGCTGGCCCTGGGCCTGTCCCTGGCCGCGGCCGCGCCGGCGTCCGCCGCCGTCAAGATGACGACACTCAACTACGGCATCGCCTACGACCCGGCCGCCAAGGGGTACGACCCCATGAAGACCAATGGCCAACGCGGTTTCTGGGAGGCGCTGTACGACGGTCTGTTCATCGACTCCGCGAACGGCAAGGTCAAGCCGAGCCTGGTGACCAGCTTCTCGAGCAGCGCCGACAACCTGAAGTTCTCCATGGCCATTCGCCGGGGCGTGAAGTTCTCGGACGGCTCCTCGTTGACTCCTGAGGTCGTCAAGATGAACCTCGACCGGCGCAACGACACGACGCTCACTGCATACGGCGCCTTCCGCAAGGGCGGGTCCTATGAGATCGCGTCCGTGGACGTCGTCAACGGCAACGTCGTCATCACCTGGGCCAAGCCGCAGACGGATCCCACCGGCGCCTTCACCAACGAGACCGCGCTGATCGTGAGTGCACTCGGGCTGGGCAGCCCCCAGATCCTGGCCTCCGCTCCCTACGGCTCCGGTCCGTACAACCTGCAGAGGGCGGGCACCATCAAGGGCAATCAGTACACCCTGGTGAAGAACCGCAAGCACTGGAACGCCCGCGCCTACGCCTTCACCAAGATCGTGTACAGGACCATCCTCAACTCCCAGGCCCTGGCCAATGCCGTGGTGTCCGGTCAGGTCGACTACGCCCTCGTCGACGACAACAAGACCGTGGCCTTCCTCAAGGCGCGCAGAGCCGGACTGTCCTCGACCGGCGGCAAGATCTCGATGCTGCTGTTCTGGGACAAGCTGGGGAAGAACGTGCCCGCCTTCAAGGATGTGCGCGTGCGCCAGGCGATCGGCCTCGCGATCAACCGTGCCGCATACGTCAATGCACTGCACAAGGGAGACGAGCCGACCGCGAACATGGTGGCCAAGGGCTTCCCCGGCTACCTGCCCTCACTGGACAAGACCTGGGGCTACAACCCGAGCAAGGCCAGGCAGTTGCTCGCCGACGCCGGCTATGCGAACGGCTTCACGTTCTCCGTGACTACCAGCGCCGATGCCGTCCCTGACTACGCCTTCCTGGCCAAGCAGTTGAGTGCCGTGGGCATCACCATGCAGCCGAAGGTGGCCGCATCCACCGATGAGATCTTCGCAGCGGTCATGACCGATGGACTGGGACTGCTCCCCGGCGTCACCATGACCGATCCCTTCGGCTTCATCATCGGTGTGCTCGTCAACGGCTTCGCCAACATGCAGAAGGCGCAGTCACCGGAGATCGCGGGGGCCCTCGGTCAGTACTTCGCGGCCCAGACGGCCGGGGCGAAGAAGGCGGCGCTGGAGAACCTCAACACGGCCGTGGTCACGCAGGCCTGGGCCATCCCGCTACTCGAGGGCCGGACCTACGTCACCTTCAATGCCAAGAGGATCAAGCCGGTCGTCTTCGAGCAGGGTGTCTCGCAGCCGCGACTGGCCACCATCAAGCCGCTCTAGGCACACCGCCACCGGATGGCGGCCGGGCGCTCCCTCCCGGCCGCCATCCGCTTGATCCAGCGAGGAACCATGCTGCGCTACATCGGAAGACGACTGCTCATTGCCATCGGCACGGTATTCACCTCCTCGATCATCAGCTTCCTGTTGGTGCATGCGACAAAGGGCTCACCGGGTGCCGTGGCGTTGGGTATGGGCGCGTTGCCTTCGGACATCGGGAAGTTCAATCAGTCGGTGGGCTGGAACGACCCCTGGGTCACGCAGTACCTGCGCTGGCTCGGTCATCTGCTGCACGGCAGCCTCGGGGAATCCATCATCGACAGCAGACCCATTCTCGATGACCTGCTGGCGCGGCTGCCGGTGACCGCCTCCATGGCCTTCTCCGCCACCATCCTCAGCGCCGTCGTCGGCGTTCTGCTGGGCGTCGCCGCGGCCGTACGCGGGGGCTTCGTCGACCGCGCGATCTCCGTGGTGAGTGGGGTCTCCTTCTCGCTGCCCGCGTTCTGGGTGGGCATCGTGCTCGTGTACTTCCTCGCCATCGTGCACCCACTGCTACCGGCAACCGGCTATGTCTCACCCATGGACGGAGGCATCGGCGGATGGGCCAGGAGCCTCACCCTGCCGGTGCTGGCGCTGGCGATAGGCGGCGCGGCCGGTGTTGCTCGCACGGCTCGCGCATCGATGCTTGACGCCATCCAGGCCGAGCACATCCGCACCCTGCGCGCCATGGGCACCCCGGAGTGGCGCATCCGCTACGTCCACGCGCTTCGCTTCGCCAGTGTGCCGGTCGTCGCCGTGCTGGGCATGCAGTTCGTCCTGCTGTTCAGCGGTTCCGTGGTTGCGGAGCAACTCTTCGCATTGCCGGGGCTGGGGCAAGCGAGCGCGGCTGCAGCGAGCAGTCATGACTTCCCGGTGGTCCAGGCCATCGTGCTCATCGCCACCACGGTGGTGGTGGTCACGAACCTCGTGATCGACCTGGCCATCGGCATGCTCGACCCCAAGGTTCGTGTCGCATGACGATCCCTGCATTCATGCGTCGACCCGGGGGCGCCTTCGGGACGAGCTGGATGGCCTTGCTCATCCTCCTCTCGGCGACCAGTCGCTGGTGGTTGCCGTACGGCATCAACGACCAGCATTACGACGACACACTGCAAGGCCCCTCAAGGCTGCACTGGCTCGGCACCGATGATCTGGGCAGGGACATCCTGAGCCGCCTGTTCTCCTCCAGCGGCAGCATGTTGCTGGCCTCGCTCATCACCATCGTGGTGGCGTTCGGGCTCGGCATCCCAGCCGCCCTGTGGGCCGCCGAGAAGCCGCGGGTGCAGACGGTTCTGGGTCGCGTTGCGGAGATCATCTTCGCCCTGCCCATGATGATCATCCTGCTCGCCGTCATCGGAGCCATCGGGGTCAGGACCAACACCATGATGGTGGTGCTCGGCGTGCTCATCAGCCCGGCCGTCTACCGGATGCTGCTCGGAGTGGCCCTGTCGTTGCGGCAACGCCTGTTCGTCGATGCCGCGCGAGTCAACGGCATGGGCGCCATCCGCGTGAGCATCCGGCACATCCTGCCGGGCATGGTGCGCGCGATCTGGGTCCAGGTGGCACTGCTCTTCGCGGTGTCCATCCTCATCCAGGCGGGCCTCGCCTTCATGGGCTTCGGCCCCCAGGAGCCGAACCCCAGCTGGGGCGGCATGATCAACGCGGCCTCCGTCCATGTGTATGACGCGCCATGGATGCTGGTCCCCACGGGACTGGCGCTGGCCCTGACGGTGATCGCGGCCAACGAGATCGGCGACGCCATTGCGGCCACGGCGCCGGGTGTCGTCGTCGTCGAGACGGTGCGTCGCCGCAGGACTCCGCCCCCGGCTGCGAAGGGTGCGGCCCCTGCCAGCGCCGCCCTCTCGGTCCGTGACCTGCGGGTGTCCGTCTCCGGCGGCGCAGCACTCGTCACCGATGTGTCCTTCGACGTCGAGCCGGGCAAGGTGCTGGGCCTGGTCGGTGAATCGGGCTGTGGCAAGACGATGACGGCGCTCGCGGTCCTGGGGCTGCTGCCGAATGGCGTGGAGATCGGCCGCGGCGAGGTGTGGGTGGCTGGTCGCAACCTCGTGGCCTGCACTGCTCACGAGTTGCAGCGGGTGCGCGGGAGCGAGATCGCGTTCATCTCCCAGGAGCCGATGGTGGCGCTCGATCCCATGTTCTCCGTGGCCTACCAACTCATGCAGCCCATCCGCCGACTGCGGGGGGTCGGCAAGGCGGAGGCCCGTCGGATCGCGGCGGAGCTCCTGCTGCAGGTGGGAATCGTCGACGTCGAGCGCATCATGCACTCCTATGCGCATCAGCTCTCCGGTGGCATGGCGCAGCGCGTCGCCATCGCCCTGGCGCTCACCGGCGAGCCCAAGGTGCTGATCGCGGACGAACCCACGACGGCGCTGGACGTCACGGTGCAAGCCGAGATCCTCAGTCTCCTCCGGGGGATCATCGCCTCGCGGGGCATGTCGTTGGTACTCGTCACGCACGACCTGGGCGTGGTGGCGGACATCTGCGACACCGTTGCCGTGATGTATGCGGGCGAGATCGTGGAAACCGGGGCCATGGCAACGGTTCTCGATCACCCCACGCATCCCTACGCCTTCGCGCTCAAGGGCGCGGACCCGCATGTTCCGGCGGGTGTCCCCGTGCCGAAGCGCCTGCTCTCCATCGAGGGCAGCGTGCCGGCCCCCGCGGACTGGGTGGTCTCCTGCCGCTTCGAGCCGCGCTGCCCCTTCGCAGACGCCGCCTGCCGCGCCCCGTCGCGCCTGCTGCTGTCGCCGACGGGCGGGCTCGTGCGTTGTGTGCGTGCCAACGAACTCGACGCGCAGGCTTCCGCCCGCATGGGAGGAGATCCACGATGAGCGAGCCACTGCTCGAGGTCAAGGACCTGGTCGTCACATACGGAGGCGGCAGACGCTCTTTCGCGGCGGTCGACGGAGTGTCCTTCGCCATCGCGCCAGGCGAGACGCTGGGGTTGGTCGGCGAATCAGGCTCGGGCAAGTCGACGGTGGGCAAGGCGATCCTCGGCCTCCATCCCGCCAGTGCGGGCAGCGTGCGCTTCCACGGTCGCGACGTGACGAGGGATTCCCTGAAGCAACGGCGGCATACGGCGGCCGCACTGCGCGTGGTCTTCCAGGATCCGTACTCGTCGCTCAATCCCGCCATGACGATCGGGCAGACCCTCATCGAACCCTTGCGTCTGCAAGGTGTCTCCGCCTCCGCGTCAGCGGAGCGGGCGAGCCTGGTACTGGCGTCCGTGGGCCTGCCCGCGGACGCGGCGGCCCGTTTCCCACGACAGTTCTCAGGCGGCCAGCGTCAGCGCATCGCGATCGCCCGCGCGCTCATCGTCAACCCGGAACTCATCGTGCTCGACGAGCCGGTGAGCGCCCTTGACCTCTCCACCCAGGCGCAGGTGCTGAACCTGCTCGCCGACCTGCGCGCGGACACGGGCATGAGCTACCTGTTCATCGCGCATGACCTCGGCGTGGTGCGCTTCCTGGCGCAGCGCGTGGTGGTGCTGTACCGGGGTCAGGTCATGGAGATCGGACCGGTGGATGAAGTCGTGGAACACCCGCGGAACCCCTACTCGCAGGCGCTCATCGCAGCCGGGCCCGTGCCGCGACCGGCCGAGCAGGCGGCACGCCGCGCGGCGCGCGAGGCCCAGGGCGTGGGCGCCGCCGGCGCCGTGCCCGCGGCGGCCACGGGCTGCCCGTTCTCCGCCCGCTGTCCCCTGGTCACGGATGCCTGCCGAACCGAGCGCCCGGTCCTGCGCGCCGTCGGTGCGAGCAGCGTGGCCTGCCATCACGCCGCCTGATCCGTCCCTACGAACAACCGGAGACTTCCGCATGCGCCAATTCCCCGATGGCTTCCTCTGGGGCGCCTCCACCGCCGGCCACCAGGTCGAGGGCAACAACCGCAACAGCGACCTGTGGCTGCTCGAGCAACTGCCGGTGACGCTCTTCAAGGAGCCTTCCGGTCTTGCCTGCAACAGCTACGAGATGTGGGAGGACGATCTCGACCTCGCGCAGTCGATCGGCCTGAACACCTACCGGTTCTCCGTTGAGTGGGCACGCGTGGAGCCCGAGCGTGGTAGGTACTCGCAGGAGGCACTCGACCATTACGCGGCCATCGTCAGGGGCTGTCGCTCCCGGGGCCTGGAGCCCGTCGTCACCTACAACCACTTCGTGGCCCCGCTGTGGTTCACGGCGGGTGGCGGGTGGCTGTCCCCCGATTCGTCCGTGCTGTTCGCCTCGTACTGCACGGTGGTGACCCGCGCACTGGGCGATGGCATCAGCTGGGCCATGACCATGAACGAGCCCAACATCCGCAACATCCTCGATCACGCGGGCCTGCCGGAGTTCCTGCATGGCCTGCTCGTGAGGATGCTGCAATGTGCTGAGGACGAGCTCGGCGTCGAGCGGTTCAGGGGGGTGCAGTTCTTCCTGCCGGAGGACGCCGAGGCCATGCGGGACGCGCTGGCCGTGGGACACCGTGCGGCGCGCGCTGCCATCAAGGCGGTGGCACCGCACATCAAGGTGGGTTTGGGCCTTGCCATGATGGACGATGTCGCGGTCGGCGAGGCGCCCGCACTCGCGCGGAAACGGCGTGACTGCTACGACACCTGGCTCGAACTGGCCAAGGAGGATGACTTCATCGGCGTGCAGAACTACTCGCGCGCACTCTTCGGGCCCGATGGACTGCTCCCAGTCCCCGCTGGTGCTCCGCGGAACCAGGGCGGTGAGGAGACCTACGCGCCTTCGCTCGCCAACTGCGTGCGCTACGCCCACGCGCAGACCGGTGTGCCGGTGTTCATCACGGAACACGGTCTGTCGACTGCAGACGATCGGCGCCGGGTCGAGTTCATCGTGGCCTCACTCGCGCATCTGCACGATGTCATCGAGTCCGGCCTGCCGGTGATCGGCTACTGCCACTGGTCACTGCTCGACAACTTCGAGTGGGTGGCGGGGTATGAGCCGGAATTCGGGCTGGTCGCCGTCGACGAGATCTCCTTCGAGCGGACACCGAAGCCGAGCGCTGGCGTCTACGGTGCCATTGCCCGATCCAACGGGCTCTCGCACATCGGCGAGGAGCGTTGAAGCTGAAGACCGGGAACACGAGGGCGGTGTGAGACCGCCCAGCGGCCGGTCACCCGCTGCTCGCTGCACTGGCGTCGGCCTGGGATCCAACGCGGACTGAACGGCCGGGCCGCACTCGGTAGCATCATTCGCATGCGGTCGGTTGTGGTTTCGGCATTCGGTGGCCTTGAGGCCCTGGCTCTGGTGGACGTGCCCGATCCCACGGCGTCCGCGGGACACGTGCTCGTCGATGTGCGTGTCTCCGGGCTGAATTTCGTCGATGTCTATCAACGCACCGGGCTGTATCCGCTCCCGCTGCCCCTCGCGTGCGGGGTGGAGGGCGTGGGCACAGTGCGCGCAGTCGGAGACGGCGTGGCGGATGTGCACGCGGGCCAGCGCGTCGGCTGGCTGAGCGGGGGCCAGGGCAGTTTCGGCGACATGGTCGTCGTCACGGCAGACCGGGCGGTCCCGATCCCCGACGAGATCGACGACGTGACTGCGGTGGCCCTGCTCATGCAAGGAGTCACGGCCCACTACCTGGTGACGGACACCTTCCACATCAAACCCGGCGATGTCGCGCTCGTCCATGCCGCTGCAGGCGGCGTGGGGCTGTTGCTCACGCAGATGATCACCCACCTCGGCGGCATCGTCATCGCCACCGCGTCGACGGAGGCGAAGCGTGACGCGGCGCGGGCTGCCGGAGCCGTCCACGCGCTGCCCTACGAGGACTTCGCCGTGGCCGTCCGCGAACTCACCGACGGCACCGGCGTGGACGTCGTGTACGACGGCGTCGGTGCGGCCACCTTCGACGGCAGCCTCGCATCCGTGCGCCCGCGCGGCCTGCTCGTGTGCTTCGGCAATGCGAGCGGACCGGTGCCACCGCTCGACGTCCTGCGCCTCAGCCAAGGGGGGTCCCTGTACGTGACCCGTCCCACCGTCGCGCACTACGCGCGCACTGCTGCGGAATTGCGGGCGCGTGCCGCGGACCTCTTCGCATGGGTGGAGCAGGGCGTGCTGCGGGTGACACCTCCTACGCGCTACTCGCGTGACGATGTCGTTGAGGCGTTCCGGGCACTCGAGTCACGGCAGACCACCGGCAAGGTCGTGCTGGTGCACTGAAGCGGCGATGTGCGCCGTTCGCCGACGCCTTGCCGGTCGGGTTGAATCAGAAGACCAGGACCTTGTCCGCGGCCAGGGTGTGATCCGTGAGGGCCTCCATGGTCGATCGGTTGGCACCCTCGATGAGCATGGCCTCAGTGATGCCGCGCGCGTCCATGCAGGTGCCGCAGCACAGGATGGCGCCACCGTTGCGCGTCACGCTCCCGATCATGCGGTCGAGCTTGTAGTAGCCATCCGGCGTCTTCTGTCCGGCGATGGCAGCGGTGACCCCGTCGCCCATGAGGAACACCGTCATCTCCACGCCCTCGCGCTTGGACATGGAGGACGCGAGGCGGATCGCGTTGTACGTGGAATCGAGGCCGTAGGCGGATCCATTGATGATCATGAGGGCTTTCATTGTGGTTCCTTGCTGTCGAGGTGGTGCTGCATCGCACCCATTATTCAAGGAAGGCCGCGAGGCGGAGTAGGGCAGAACTGATGCTCCTGAGCACGAGGGTCCCGGGCGGCCGCATTCGGTGAGCCCCGTCCGACGGTGGATGCTCCGGCGCGGTTATGGTGATCCCGACGTCAGGGGTGCGAGGTGGGCAACGTGATCGGCAACCTGATTGCCAATCTGGTTGGCATCAGCAGCCCACTCGTCTACGTCCTGGTGTTCGTCATCGCCACCTTCGAGACGGCGTCGTTCGTCGGCATGTTCATCCCTGGAGACACGGCCGTCATGCTCTCGGGGGTTGTGGTCTCCTACGGGCACGCTCAGCTGCTGCCGATGATCGCCGTTGCGGCCGTCGGCGCGGTGTGCGGCGACAGCATCGGCTACGAGTTGGGACATCGCTTCGGTGGCGTGCTTCGAGCCAGTCGGATGGGACGGCGCATCGACGCCCAGCACTGGGCCACCGCCGAGGCCTACCTGCAGCGCCGAGGCGGCTGGGCGGTCATGTTCGGGCGCTTCATCAGCATCGGCCGAGTGCTCGTGCCCTTCATCGCCGGTTCGGGCGGTATGCCCTACCGCCGTTTCGCCGCGTTCAACGCCGCAGGGGCTGCGGTGTGGGCGAGCGTGGAAGTGACGCTGGGTTTCGCCGCCGGGCATTCGTACAAGCAGATCGAACGGCTGGCCGGTCGCGCAGGTGGCCTGGTGGCCGCCACGCTCGTCGCCGTGCTGCTCATCGCCCGGGGAACGCGCTGGGTGGCTCGTCATCCCGAACTGCTGCGGTCGCGCATCCGGGCCCTGGCCTCGACGCGCGTGGTTCGCGCGATCGATGCCCGCTTCGCCCGTCAGCTCGGCTTCATCGTGCGGCGCTTCGACACCAGCAGCCCCAGGGGCCGCACCTTGACGCTCCTCCTCACGACGGGCGCTCTGCTGCTCTACGGTTTCCTGAGCGTCACCGAGGACGTCGTCACCAAGAACGAGACGGTCACCTTGGACGATCCCGTCTCCAACTTCCTCATCGGCAATCGTGCGCACTGGCTCACGCATGTGATGCTCACGCTGACGCAACTCGGGAACACGGCGGTGCTCGCACCGACCTTGGTGAGCGTCACCGTCATCATGTTCCTGGTGCGTCGGACCTGGCGGCCGGGGGCCTTCCTCGGCTTCGTCGTGATCGGTGCGGTCGTGTCGTCGAGTGTGCTCAAGGTCATCATCGCGCGGCCACGTCCGACGACTGCGGCGCTGGTGACGGAGACCGGTTACGCCTTCCCATCCGGGCACGCGACCGGTTCCGCGGCCGCCTGGCTCGCCGTCGCCATCGTCCTGGGCGGACTCACCGGTCGCTGGGCCTGGCGTGTGGTCATGTTCGCCGCGGCCGTGGCAGTGAGTGCGCTGGTGGGCGTCTCCCGTGTGTACCTGGGGGTGCATCAACCGAGTGACGTGCTCGCCGGTTGGGCATTGGGCAGCATGTGGGTGCTCCTCGGGCTGATGCTGCTGCACCTGCAGCGGGTGACGCTCACGGTGCCTGGTGGCCCGTCTCCCGTCGAATAGCGCGGCGCGCGGCGGAGTCGCGGCATGGCGGTCGGTGCACGGGGTCTGCTTCGATGGGTCCCGCGGGAACCTGCTCCACACCGCGCTGCGGGAGGACCCGCACGCCGCCCCGCGCGGCCCTGTCGAGGAGTGCCGATGGCGCAAGTGCACGGCTTGGCCGATCGACTTCGGCGTGTCGTCTCCGGCCCGGTTGACGACTCCACGCTGCGTCGCGCCGAGTACTCGACGGATGCGTCGAACTACCGCGTCGTGCCGAGCGTCGTCGCATTCCCGACGTCGGCGGATGACGTCCTCGCGGCGCTCAGTGTCGCGATGGACACCGGAGTCGCACTCACCATGCGTGGAGGCGGTACCTCCGTCGCAGGCAACGCCGTCGGCCCGGGCATCGTGTTGGACACCAGCCGGTACCTGAATCGTGTGCTCGACTTGGACGTGGAGGCGCGGACCGCGATGGTGGAGCCGGGAGTGGTCCTGCGTGATCTGCAGGCAGCGGCTCGGCCATTCGGGCTGCGCTTCGGGCCCGATCCCTCCACGCATGCGCGCTGCACCCTGGGCGGCATGATCGGCAACAACGCATGCGGCCCCCATGCGCTGGCGTACGGACGTACGGCGGACAATGTCGAGGCGCTCGATGTCGTCGATGGCCTGGGTCGACGACGCACGGTGGGCAATGAGGCTGCTGGGAACGGGGTCTCGAGTGTGCCCGGGCTGTCGCAGCTCGTGACGCGTCACCTGGCGACCATCCGGACCGAGCTCGGCCGCTTCGAACGACAGGTCTCCGGCTACTCGCTCGAGCACCTGCTCCCGGAGCTCGGTGGCGACCTGGCCAAGGCCCTCGTGGGCACGGAGGGCAGCTGTGCGATCGTGCTCGGCGCCACCGTGCGCCTGGTCGAGGTGGCGGCTTCCACGGCCCTGCTGGTGCTCGGCTATCCGGACATGGCGACGGCCGCCGATGCCGTTCCCGCGTTGCTCGGTGCCAAGCCCTTGGCGATCGAGGGCATCGACGCCCGTCTGGTCGACGTGGTGCGTCGTCACAAGGGTGCCTCCGCGGTGCCCGAGCTGCCCCGCGGTGGCGGTTGGCTCTTCGTGGAGCTGGGCGGCGAGACGCCGGAAGCGGCGCTGGCGGCTGCCCGCGCCGCGTCTGTGCTTGCCGGCACGAGGGACTCCGTCGCCCTGCCGGCTGGTGCTGAATCGGCTCGGCTGTGGCGCATCCGCGAGGACGGCGCCGGGTTGGCTGGGCGCACCGCGGCCGGCGCGCAGGCCTGGCCGGGCTGGGAGGACGCGGCCGTGCCGCCGGAGCACCTGGGCGCTTACCTGCGCGAGTTCGACGCACTCATGCGCGAGCACGGGATCGACGGCCTGCCCTATGGCCATTTCGGTGATGGCTGCGTGCATGTGCGCCTTGACCTGCCACTCGAGGACCGGCCACAGCGCCTGCGACCGTTCCTGCTCGCGGCGGCGGATCTCGTCGCCGCGCATGGTGGCTCACTGTCCGGCGAGCACGGCGATGGTCGCGCGCGCAGTGAGTTGCTGCCGCGCATGTACTCGGCCGACGCCATCGGCGCCTTCGCGGAGTTCAAGCAGCTGTTCGATCCCCGGGACATCCTGAACCCCGGCGTCGTCGTACGGCCCGATGCCCTCGACGCACACCTACGACGCCCCGCGGCCATGCCGTTGACGAGGGATCGGCGACCCGGGGGCATGGCGTTGCGCGATGACGCCGGTGACCTCACGCGCGCGGTGCATCGTTGCGTCGGCGTCGGCAAGTGCCGCGCGGACAACTCGGCGGCAGGCGGCTTCATGTGCCCGTCGTTCCTCGCCACAGGGGATGAGACGAACTCGACCCGGGGACGTGCTCGCGTGCTGCAGGAGATGACGAACGGGACCTTGATCAGCAACGGCTTCCGCTCGCCTGAGGTGCTGGAGGCCCTCGACCTCTGCCTGTCCTGCAAGGCGTGCGGCGCGGACTGCCCAGCAGGTGTGGACATGGCCACCTACAAGTCGGAGACCCTGCAGCAGGCGTACCGCGGGCGCCTTCGCCCCGCGAGTCACTATGTGCTCGGGCAATTGCCGCGCTGGACGAGGCTCGCCGGCCTGGCGCCGCGCACGTTGAACGCCATCCTCTCCGTCGCGCCGCTCCGCTCGGCACTGCTGCGCCTCGCAGGCCTGGACACGCGCAGGCAGGCACCGGAGTTCGCACCCGTGCCGCTGCGTCACAGCCTGGGCAGGCGGCGCGTCGCCATCCCCCCGGCAGCGCTGCCGGGCGCCCGCCCGCGCGTCGTGCTGTGGGCGGATTCGTTCACCGACGCCTTCTCCCCGCAGGTCGGGCTCGCTGCGATCCGCGTGCTGGAGGCCGTCGGCTACCAGGTCCTCGTGCCTTCGCTGGACGCCTGCTGCGGCCTCACCTGGATCACCACCGGGCAACTCGACGGCGCGCGCCAGCGCCTGCGCGGTTCACTCGATGCCCTCGCACCATTCGCGCAGGCCGGCATTCCCATCGTCGGTATCGAGCCCTCGTGCACTGCGGTGCTGCGGAAGGACCTGCCGGAGTTGCTGCCGGAGGATCCGCGATCGCAGCAGGTGGCGAAGGCGGTGCTGACGATCGCCGAGCTCCTCACCGAGCAGCCGGGCATCGCGACCGCAGCGCGCTGGAAGCCACCGTCACTGGCAGGAGTGACCGTCATCGTGCAGCCGCACTGCCACCAGCACTCGGTGCTGGGCTTCGCCGCCGATGCGGCGCTGCTGCGCGCTGCAGATGCGGAACTGCGCATGCTGTCGGGGTGTTGTGGCCTGGCAGGCAACTTCGGCATGGAACGCGGGCACTTCGAGATGTCCGTCGCGGTGGCCGAGCAGTCGCTGCTGCCCGCATTGCGGGAGGCACCTGTGGGGGCCGTGCTGCTTGCCGACGGCTTCTCGTGTCGGACTCAGGCCGAGCAACTCGCACAGGTGAGCGGCCTGCACCTGGTGGAGTTGCTCGCCGCGCACTTGGCCGATGCAGGTCCTGTGGACCTGGATTGACTGCTACCTGCGTCGCCGCGGCGCGGTTCGTGCTGGATCCGCGTCACATCGCCATCTGCAGTCGGTGCGCGATGTCACGCGGCGCCTCCCGCTTCACTTCCACCGTCAACTCGCCCACCGACGCATAGAACGCTCGAGCGCGCTCCACCACGCCCGTGCCGGTGCGAGCGTTGCCGATCACCTCTACGAGGGGGATGAGGTGTGGCGAACCGAAGGGATGACCGAGCACGAGGTTCGCGGGGTCATGCCATCCGGCCTGCAACTCGCCGAGGGTGAGCTCGGAGGCGGAGGAGGCCACGATGGTCGACGGTCCCAGGAAGGGCTCGATGTCGCGATAGAGCGCGTACTTCGGTCCCAGTCGCTCGGAGATGCTCTCCTGCACGAAGCCGGCGCCATCAACGGCCACACGGGCGTCGACGTGGAAGGTGAGCTCGACGGTTGGCGCTGCGCTCTCCGTGAGGCCCAACTGCCGAAGCACCGGCCAGACCTCCTCGATCGTTTCGCGAACCCGTCGTTCGGTGGCGCGATCGGGATCGTGGACGGCCACAGACTTCCCGGCGGCCAGGAAGAGCGCGGCCCAACTCCCACCGATGAACCCTCCGCCCAGGCAGGCGACGTGATCGATCGTCATGACATCAACACGCGACATTGCAGGCACCTCCGAATCGAGGCCATCCCGCACCGATGCTCCGTGCATTCCCATCGGTGATCCTGGCCATGACCCGAGGCTAGACGAAATTGTACGATCGTTCAATAGTGCGGTCGGGATCGGGAGTTAGGGCGGCGTGGAGGACTACGGAGCGAAGGCGATCTCCTCGGTGCGCGCCACGGCGCGACGAATCGACGGACGGTCGGAGCCGAGGAAGGCACTCAGCCACATGCCGTTCTGGAGGATGTCGATGTCCACGGCGCGGCGTCGGCACTCCGCCGCCGGCAGCTGCGGCCGGGCGGCCTTCAGTAGGCGGGCGAGGCCGTCGCGGTACCGGTCGTGCGCCGCCGCGTTGATGGCGGCGAAGTCCTCGTGCACATGGGCGAGCGACCACACCTGCACGCGCAGCATCAGGTAGTCCGCCTGCATGTACTCCGCCGCGGCCACACGACGAAGCGCGGCCTTCAATCGGGCCTCGGGTTCGAGATTGGCATCCGGCTCGACGAGGGCCGCGTCCAGCGCATCGATGCGTCGCAGTGCGGCGCAGATGAGATGGTGCTTGTCCTCGAAGTAGTAGTTCACGAGCCCCAGGGCGACGCCTGCCTCCCGTGCGACCGCCCGCATGCTCACGCCCGCTATGCCCTGGACGGCGAGCAGGCGCAGAACCGCGTCGAGGATGCGCTCGTTCCGATC
>JAJXSV010000179.1 GCA_021784375.1 Actinomycetes bacterium
TCGACTTCCCCGTGTCGTCCGGCGTGATGCCGGTCGTCACGAGCTTCGGCACGCCGAGTCCGGCCGCCAACATGGACCCCGCCATCCCCGAACCCGAGTACTTGCGCAGTTGGCGCGCCTGAGACCGAGGTCGTGCGCCCCGGCCATGGAGGTGTCGTCATGAACGGATGGGGGCCGGAGTCCTGGCCCGATTCGCTGTGGAGGGCCACCGCCGAGCCGTTGTCGCTCCCCGCGACAGCCTTGCCAGCATCGGCCGATGTGGTCATCATCGGTGCGGGCTACAGCGGCCTCTGGACAGCACTGCACGTGCTCCGCGAACAACCCGGCCTCTCGGTGGTCGTGTTGGAGCGCACCGCTGTGGGCTTCGGCGCGAGTGGCCGCAACGGGGGCTGGGTGTCGGCGCTCTTCCCGACATCACCGGAGAAGCTGGCAGCCGCCTCCTCCAAATCCGCTGCGCTCGCCATGCGCAAGGCGCTGCGCGACGTCGTGGACGATCTGGCCGATTGGTCGCACGAGGAGCACATCGACTGCGAGTACGCCAAGGGCGGCACCATCACGGTGGCGCGGAACGCCGCACAGCGGGAATCACTGCGTGCAGAGGTGGAGCACCAGCGAGATTGGGGCAGCTCGGACACCGAGTTCCTCGACGCTGCGGCCACGGCCGAACATGTGCGCATTCAAGGTACGGAAGCCGGCATGTACACGCCACATTGCGCGGTCGTGCATCCACTCAAGCTGGCGCGCGGATTGGCCCGGGCAGTGACTGCACGCGGCGGCGTCATCGTGGAGCAGTGCACAGCACTCTCCTACAAACAGGGCGTGGTATCCACCGACCACGGCGTCATCAGCTGCGGGTCAGTGGTGCGTGCAACCGAGGGTTTCACCGCACGCTTCGAGGCTCACCTTCGCGAGCTCATGCCCATCTACTCCCTCATGATCGCCACCGAGCCCCTGCGCGCGGAGCAGTGGGAGGAGATCGGTCTGGCCCGCCGGGAGAGTTTCACAGAACAGCGCCATGTCGTGATCTACGGGCAGCGCACCGCGGACGGGCGACTGGCCTTCGGTGGTCGTGGCGCGCCCTACCACTGGGCGTCTGCCGTCGATGCTCGCTTCGACCAGCACCCACGCGTGCACACGCGGCTGCAACAAACGCTCACCGAGCTCTTCCCCTCGCTGCAGGGCGTGCGCATCACCCATCGCTGGGGTGGCGCCCTCGGTATCCCGCGTGACTACTTCCCCTTCGTGAACCTGGAGGACGGCATAGGCGTCATGGGCGGCTATGTCGGTGATGGCGTGGCAGCCGCAGCGCTGGCGGGTCGCACCATGGCCGAGCTGCTGCTAGGCCGCACCAGCGACCGCACCGCCTTGCCCTGGGTCAACCGGCACACACGCCGGTGGGAACCAGAACCCCTGCGCTGGCTGGAGGCCAACGGGATGCTGGCTGGGCTCACCCTGGCGGACGCCCAGGTGGCACGAAGCAACCGACCCAGCCGGTTGGCAGATCTGCTGTACCGGCTGCTCTAGGTCGACGTCAGCGGCGGGCCACGGACTCGGGAACCACGCGCGCGGCCAACTGGATGAGGGCCTGGGTCGCGGACAGCCACGACACCTCTGCCGGTGCCACCATGACGATGTCGCGGATGATCTCCTCGCGAACGGCCGTACGTGGCAACTGTTCGCCCTGCACGAAGGGCAGCCACATGTCGGTGGCGAGCGTGATGCCGAGCCCCTGTGCCGCCATCTGCATGGTGGCGGCGACGTCATTCACCTCGTGCTGGACTCGCGGCTCCACGCCGACCCGTCGGAAGGCGGCGCGGGCCACGCGTCCCAGCACCGTGGATTCGGCGGGAAGGATCCAGGCCTCCTCTGCCAGGTCGGCAAGGGAGGTGGGGCGGCCCGCGGGCAGTGCCTGCCGAATGGAACCAGCCACCCAGTAGCGCTCGGTGAGCAGATTGACGATGGAGGTGGAGCGTTCACGCGGGAGGGGGGCCTCGGGATGTTCCAGCCCGAAGGCCAGATCCACTTCGCCACGTGAGACGGAACGCACGCTGAAGTCCGCATCCACTTCACGGGTGGTGACGGTGAGCTCGGGAAAACGCTTCGCCGACTCCGCTAGCAATGGTGCCAGCAGCGCCGCCGCCGAACTGCCCCAGGTGCCGAGGACCAGGGTGCCGGCGATCTCGCCACCGGCCTGCATGACGGAACTTCGGGCTCGATCCTCAGCGGCCAGCACGCGCTCGGCCTCGTTGGCCAGAGCATGCCCGGCATCGGTGAGCAACGAACGACGGCCCACCTTGATGAACAGTGTGACACCCACTGCCTTCTCAAGTTCGGCCAACTGCTGGGAGACCGCGCCGGGTGTGTATCCCATCGCATCCGCTGCCTCGGACATGGTGCCCCAGCGCGCGAACTCGCGCAGCGTGGCCAGCTGGTTGATGTTCAGGCGTGGCATGGCAGCATCCCTTCCCCTCGGGAGGGGCGCCGTACATGAAGAATGCGCGGCCCCGTTCCCGGATTACGGGAACTGGAACCGCGCATGTAATCGAACGTCGCCTGCCGTTCGATCAGCCTTCGCGAAGAATTAGCGTCAAGTGGGCCGTGAGTGCCGTGACGGCGAGAGCCGCGATGATCCACATGTCGTGCTCCTTCCCTCGATGCAGGTGGCTCCTGCGGTCGGTGACCCCGTCTGGTGCTGGCGTCCTTGAGGAAAGGATGGAGCAGTATTCTCTTTAGCACAAGCGATGCTTTCTACGAAAGATTCATTAGCGATGCTAACGCTTACGCGGGTAGCTGTCAGCCGTTGGCGCCCAACGGCAAAAGCACCGCAGTCGCTCGCTTGCGCGCCAAGTTTGGGGAGCGCTGCGCTCACTCGCTCAGCGATAGGCGGGGAGCCCGGTGAGGGCTTCCCCGATGACGAGTGTGTGCATCTCATGGGTGCCCTCGTAGGTGAACACCGATTCCAGGTTGTTGCTGTGGCGGATGACCGGATAATCCAGCGTGACACCATTCGCACCCAACAGGGAGCGGCTCTCGCGGGCGATCTCGAGCGCCATTCTGGCGTTGTTGAACTTGCCCATGCTGATCTGCTCCGGTCGCACGCCGTGGCCATCCTTGAGGCTGCCGATGCGGTGCGCGAGCAGCCAGCCGGTGTCCAGCGCCACCGCCATCTCCGCCAGCTTCCGCTGTGTCAGCTGGTAGCCGGCGATTGGCTTATCGAACTGCACGCGTGAAGTGGAGTAGTCGATCGCGGTCTCCAGGCAGTCGCGAGCGGCGCCAAGGACACCCCAGATGATGCCGAAGCGCGCCTCATTGAGACAGCTGAGCGGGCCGCGCAATCCACGCGCCAATGGCAGTAGGGCCGAAGCAGGCAGCCGCACCCGGTCCAGCACCAACTCGGAGGTGACCGAGGCACGCAACGAGAGCTTGCGATGGATGGTGTTGGCAGTGAAGCCGGCCGTGTCAGTGGGCACCACGAAACCACGGATCCCCTCGTCGGTCTGCGCCCAGACCACGGCCACGTCAGCGACGCTGCCATTGGTGATCCACATCTTGGTGCCGTTCAGCACCCAATCGTCACCGTCCCGGCGCGCGACCGTGCGCATGCCCGCCGGATTGGAGCCGAAATCCGGCTCGGTGAGGCCGAAGCAGCCAAGTGCCTCGCCGCGCGCCATCCGTGGCAGCCACTCCTGCTTCTGCTCCTCACTTCCCCAGTGGTGGATCGCGAACATGGCCAGCGAGCCCTGCACCGAAACCAACGAGCGCAGCCCCGAATCACCGGCCTCCAGCTCCAGGCAGGCCAGGCCGTAGGAGATGGCGTCTGTGCCCGCGCACTCATAACCCTCAAGGTGCATGCCGAGCAGACCGATTCCACCCATCTCCCGCGCCAACTCCCTGGCGGGGACCTGGCCGCGCTCGAACCAATCCGCGATTTCGGGCCGTATGCGCGCGTCGACGTACTGGCGCACGGTGTCGCGGATCATGCGCTGCTCGTCGGTGAGCATGGAATCCAGATCCAGCAGTGCCAATGGACGTTGTGGCATCTTGGGTTCTCCTCCGGTCAGTGACCGAGGACGCGACTGACGCGTTCCACGGCATGGTCTTGGTGGGCGTGCAAAAGTTCGAGTGTGCGGGGCAGGTCACGGGCGGTAACCGCGGCCAGGATCTCGCGGTGCTCGCGGCGCACCTGCTCGCGGTTCTCAGGCTCGACGAAGTACATGGAACGGTAGGCATCCGTGGCATCCCACAGTTGGCGGATGAGTCGGGTCAGGCGTGGCATGCCGACGCTGTCGATGAGCAGGAAGTGGAAACTGCGATTGGCGCGCGTCATGGCGGGGATGTCCGCGATGGCGTCTGCCTGCTCGATGGCCTCGACCGCGTCCTGCAGGGCCGCAAGATCCTCGTCCGTCAGCAGCGGCAGCGCAGCCGCCACGGCTTCATCCTCCAGTAGCCGACGGATGCGATAGACCTCGACCAGATCGGCGCTGGACAGCTCGGCCACGAAGTAACCGCGGTGTGGGTGATAGGCCACCTGGCCCTCACCTTCCAGGATCTTCAGTGCCTCGCGGAGCGGCACCCGCGAGGTGCCGAGACGTTCAGCCAGCGCCTCCTGTCGGATCTGCTCGCCTGGTCGTAACTCGCCAGTCACGATGCTGCGGCGCAACTCGGCGAGCACGAACTCCTGGGCGGTGGGAGGCCGGCGCGGCGGCTCGGTCGCCGTCACAGCAGTTCCTGCAGGTCAGTGCTCCCGATGGCCGGCGGGCGGAGCCGGTACTCAGCGGGGGTGCGCGAGAACCGCACCGGGTGGGCGACGGTGGGAATGCCCCCGGCATCCGCAATGGGAGACAGGCCCAGTCGCGTGGCCAGTGCGAACGCCTCATCGATGCCGTTCACGGGTCCGCTCGGAACCCCGGCAGCCCTGAACAACTGCGTCCAGTGCTCCGCACTCTGCGCAATGAGCGCGTCCTGCAACAGGTCGTGCAGGGCCGCACGGTTGGCGACGCGCAGGGGATTGGTGCGGAAGCGTTCGTCGTCCGCAAGCGCGGGGCGCCCCACTGCCAGCGCACAGGCACGGAACTGCGTGTCATTGCCCACCGCCAGCGCGAGCACACGATCGGCGGTATCGAAGGTCTCATAGGGCGCGATGCTGGGATGGGCGTTGCCCATGGCCCGTGGCACGACGCCGGCCCCCACGTATGCGCCGGCCTGGTTCACCAGGCCGGACAGCAGCGAGCCCAGCAACGACACGTCCACCCGCTGGCCCTCGCCTCGCCGTTCTTCCGGTCGCTGGACCTCGCGCGCCACGGCCTGGAGTGGGTGCAACCGGAGGCGCCGGTCGCCCACGCGCTGGCGCCCGGCCGAAGCGTGGTCCTGGAGCGTGACCTGTCCG
>JAJXSV010000180.1 GCA_021784375.1 Actinomycetes bacterium
GCGGCGCGCCCCGGTGACCTCGGCCGGTACGCACCGATCGGGCTCTTCGCCCTCGTGCTCTTCATCACGCTGTTCCCGGCCCGCATCGAGAGCACCACCTCGCAGTTGATCTTCTTCACCTCGGTGCATCCCACCGGGCTCCCGGCGTGGGTGTCACTGCCCTTGGTGTTCCTCGTCATCGCCGCCACCATGACCGCGTTCGGCGAGATCGCCGGGCGCGCCTTCAAGGAGTTCCCCGCACTGCACGCCTACCGCTGGGACATCCTGGGCTCCATCAGCGGCACACTCGCCTTCACCCTGCTGTCCTTCCTGCGTGCACCGTCGTTCGTGTGGCCGACGGTCGTGGCCGTCGCCTTCATCGCGCTGTACGGGCGTCGGCTGCCCCCGGTGTCCCGTGTCGCCCTGTTGGCGGTCATCGCCATGCTCCTCATGGAGTCGATGACCCCGGGCGTCTCATGGTCGCCGTACTACAAGGTGTCGACGCGACTGACGGACAACGGCAGGGGCGTCGACATCTGGGTCAACGGGATCCCCCATCAGGTGGCACGTGACGTCGACCTGCGCCTCGCCCTCGAGCCGATCTACGGCAAGCCCTATGAGCGCGCCGTGAACAAGTCCCTGCAGGACGTCCTCATCATCGGAGCCGGTTCGGGATCCGATGTCGCCATCGCCCTGCGCAAGCAGGCGCGGCATGTGGATGCGGTGGAGATCGACCCCCGCATCCTGCAGATCGGCCAGCAGGTCCACCCGAACCACCCGTACCAGGACGCCCGGGTCAGCACGTTCGTGAACGACGGGCGCGCATTCCTGTCGAGCACCGATCGACGCTACGACCTCATCCTGTTCGCTCTGCCCGACTCCCTGACCCTGGTCTCGGGAGCCAGCCAACTGCGGCTGGAGTCCTACCTCTTCACCATCGAGGCGATGCGGTCCGCGCGCGAGCACTTGAAACCGCAAGGCGTGTTCGCCATGTACAACTTCTACCGTCAGGCCTGGCTGGTGAACCGCCTTGCGGGCACCCTCGATGAGGTCTACGGGCACGCTCCATGCATCGACACCGAGCACTCCGCTGTGGCGCTCACCATCGGTCTGCAGGCAGCCGATGTCACCTGTGTGGCCGGCGGCACATGGAACCGCGCAACCGCGGGCGTGGTACCGGCACCCGCCAGCGATGACTGGCCCTTCCTGTACCTCGAGTACCACGGCATCCCAGGCTTCTACCTCCTGATCATCGGACTCATCCTGCTCTCGTCCGCCCTCGGGGTCCGCGCCTTCGGCGCCCGCTTCTCGGCCATGACCGCCTACCGCGACCTCTTCTTCATGGGCGTGGCGTTCCTGCTCCTGGAGACCAAGTCCGTAACCACGTTCGCCCTGCTGTTCGGCACCACCTGGCTCGTCAACGCCATGGTGTTCACCGGTGTGCTGCTCGCGGTGTTGCTCGCCATCGAGACCACGATGCGGCGCCGGATCCCCATCTCCACGCCAGTCACCGTGGTCGGCCTCTTCGCATCGCTCGCAGTGGCCTTCGCAGTGCCCAATGACATGCTGCTCGGCCTCCCCGTCCCCTTGCGGCTGGTCTTCGCCGTCGCGCTGGCGTTCGCACCGGTGTTCTGCGCCAACCTGCTGTTCACATCCCGCTTCCGCGAGGTGGCATCGCCCACCAACGCCTTCGCGGCGAACCTCCTGGGCGCCATGATCGGCGGATGCCTGGAGTACCTCTCGCTGCTCATCGGCTATCGCATGCTGCTCCTGGTGGTGGCCGGCGCGTACGTGCTGGCGGTCCTCAGCTTCCGGCGCCCGCGGGTAGCGGGTCCCGTGACCTCCTGAGGCTGTCGGAGGGGGTCGGCAGGATGTCGCATGCACGACGAAGCCACACCGAGACGGTGGTGCCCCACCTGCGGAGCATGCACGAACGCATGCCCGGGTGAGTAGGGAAGACCATCGGGAGCCCGGCGAAGAGTCCACCGGCGACGTGCGTCCCCTTGGAGTTCCACATGCATCGCGCAGCCTCTCCGGAGGCCCTGCTGCGCGCCGCCGTCGCGCGGCTGTCGCAGGCCGCCTCGGGTTTCCTCGCGCCCTCGGAGACCGGGGTGCTCCCGCTGGGCCATCCTCGCCGCGATGAACTGCGATTCGCCGCGCTGCACGTGCTGTCCCTGCTGACGCCATCCGATGGTGCGCGGGCGGCACTCGAGGCGGCCACGGGCGAACGTGCGGCCACAGCCGTTGCCGTGCTCGAGGCGCTTGAGCCGGCGGACCTGCCGGTTCCCGCGCGGGTCGCGCTGGCGACTGTGGTGGCGGACCTGCACTCGCAACTCGCGTCCATGGGCGATGTCGATGTGACGCGGGCACTGCTCGATGCGACGCCCGTCGGCGTGCCGTTGGCTGCGCTGGTCTTCGACAGCGATCCCGTGTCCTTGGATCCGGATGCGCAGGTGTCGTACTGCCAGGCCGCGCAACGACTGGAATCCGCTGCGCACGCGCGCTTGGGTGCCGGGCTGGTGGCGTTCGCCGGCAACAACCCGCGGCACACGTTGTACTGGGTGGAGGACGATGAGTATGCGCTCATGGACGTGCGCTCGAGCGAGCTGGCCGGTGCGCTCTCGTGGAGTGGCGCGAAGGCCCGCAGCGCACTGGACGTCGCGCGGGTCGTCGCGGTGGACCTGGAGGGGGTTTCCGAGGCGGCAGCCTCCGGCGCAGTGCAGCCAGCGGCACTCGCAGCCATCGCCGAAGGCGTGCAGGTGCTCACGGCATCCATCGATGCGGAGTTGGTACGAGCACGCGCCGCGCTCCGCGCGGATTCCGATTCCGGACCGGACATCGCAGACCGGGTGTGGGAACTCAGCAATGCCCGCGAGGATCTCGTGCAGCGCTACGACGCAACCGTTCGACACTTCGCGGTGGAGCACACCCCTGCGGAGACCAAGCGCAAGGTGCGTGACACGTTGGCCAGGCTCGACCCCGAAGGCTTCGAGGCGAGGCGTGCCAAGGCTCGGGAGGTGCAGTCCGGGGTGGAACTCCGTGCCCTTCCCGACGCCATGGCCATGCTCACGGCCGTGATGCCCGCAGAGCACGCAACCGCCTGCTACCGGTCCATCGACGGCCTTGCCCGTGATCCGGAAGGTTCTGATTCGGAGGCGCCCGTCGGTGTTCGCCGATCGGATGCGCTGCTCGCCCTGTGCGCGCAGGGGCTGTCTGCCCCGGCTCGCGCCGAGGCAGCGAGTGCGGGAGCGCAGGCGGCGGACGAGGGACCTGGTGTCGACGCAGTGCGTGCCCAGGATGCGCGCATCTCCGCGCATGTCGACCTCATCATGACGCTTGACGCGTTCCTCGGTCTGGCCGAGACGCCAGCGGAATGTGTCGGCTCCGGTCCCATCCCCGCTCAGGATGCGCGCAACCTGCTGGCCGACGCCACCTGCGTCACCATACGTCGTGTGCTCGTCGAGGAGCGGACCGGGCGTCCGCTCGACGCGGGCGTGCGCCGCTACCAGCTCACCGACGCGGAGCGCGAGTTCATCTTCCTTCGCGACCGCACCTGTCGGCATCCGGGCTGTGGTCAGCCGGCCTACCGCTGCGATGCCGACCACGCCCTGCCCTACGACGAGGGTGGCCCCACCCGAACCCGCAACCTCGGCGCCCTGTGTCGGAGGCACCACCAGGAGAAGACACACGGTGGCTGGACGATCGAGGAGAGCGAGGACGATGGTTCGTGCACCTTCGTATCCCCGCTGGGTCGGCGCTACTCGCACCTGCCTGAACCGCTGCTGCCCTGGGCCTGGGAGGAGGAGCCGCCGCCGGACGGGGCCAGCTGAGCGTCCGAAACCACCGAGTTACCGCCAGAACTAGACTCGCGCCATGTCCGGAATCACCCGCGCCGAAGTGGCGCACCTGGCGAAACTCGCTCGCCTCACGATCGATGACGAGCACCTCGACCACTACGCGGAGCAGCTGAACGTCATCATCGAGTCGGTGGCGCGTGTGAGCGAGGTGGCTGGCGAGGATGTGCCCGCGACCTCGCACCCGGTGCCCTTGATCAACGTCATGCGGTCCGACGTCCACCATGAGGGGCTCACCAATGCCGAGGCGCTGGCGAACGCGCCGGCGCAAGAGGACGGCCGCTTCCGCGTGCCGCGGATCCTGGACGAGGAGTAGCAGTGAGCGAGCTCATCAGGAACACGGCGCGCGGCCTCTCCCAACTCCTGCACGCCGGTGAGGTGTCGGCGCGAGAGGTGGCCGAGGCGCACCTCGATCGCATCGCGGAGGTCGACGAGCAGGTGCATGCCTTCCTGCACATCGATCGCGGGTACAGCCTGTCCCGCGCGGACGAGATCGATGCCAAGCGCCGGTCCGGTGCGGCCATGGGCCCGCTGGCCGGGGTTCCGCTCGCGCTCAAGGACGTGCTGGCGATGAAGGGGCAGCCCACGACCTGTGGATCGCGGATGCTCGAGCATTGGCGGCCGCCCTACGACGCAACCGTGGTCGAGCGCCTGCACGCGGCGGACGTCGTCATCCTCGGCAAGACGAACATGGACGAATTCGCCATGGGTTCCTCCACCGAGTTCTCCGCGTACGGCCCCACGCACAACCCCTGGGACCTCACGCGCATCCCCGGCGGATCAGGTGGCGGCTCCGCCGCAGCCCTGGCCGCCTTCGAGGCTCCGCTCGCCATCGGCACCGACACCGGAGGATCGATCCGGCAGCCCGCCGCGGTGACCGGAACAGTGGGCGTGAAGCCCACCTACGGCGCGGTCAGTCGCTACGGGCTCGTGGCCCTGGCCTCCTCGCTCGACCAGCCCGGTCCCTGCGCGCGCACCGTCGAGGACACCGCCCTGCTGCACATGGCCATCGCGGGCCATGACCCCAGGGACTCCACAAGCCTCGACCGCCCGGTCGACGACATGGTGGCCGCCGCCCAGCGTCGCGACCTCACCGGCATGCGCGTGGGCCTGGTCAGGGAGCTCAGCGGCGAGGGATTCCAAGCGGGCGTGCAGCAGCGCTTCGAGGAGGCGGTGGCCCTGTTCACGAGCCTGGGTGCCGACGTCGTCGAGGTCTCCTGCCCATCCTTCGACTACGCGCTGGCCGCGTACTACCTCATCCTGCCCAGCGAGTGCTCATCGAACCTGGCGAAGTTCGACGGCATGCGCTACGGGCTTCGAGCCGGCGACGACGGCGATCACAGCGTCGAACAGGTCATGGGCATGACGCGCGCGGCCGGCTTCGGTCCCGAGGTCACGCGCCGCATCATGCTCGGCACCTACGCGCTCTCCAGCGGCTACTACGACGCCTACTACGGCTCGGCCCAGAAGGTGCGCACGCTCATCCAGCGCGACTTCAACGCGGCCTTCGCC
>JAJXSV010000181.1 GCA_021784375.1 Actinomycetes bacterium
AGCTACGAGGGATTCCTGCGCTAGTTCAGGGAAGGACCCACAGTGCGCATCATCCTGATGGGTCCACCGGGAGCCGGTAAGGGGACCCAGGCTGCGGTCATCTCCGGACACCTCGGTGTGCCGCACATCTCCTCCGGTGAGATCTTCCGCGTGAACATGGCCTCCAACACGGCCTTGGGGGACGCCGCTCGCGAGTACATCGTGGCGGGCAACTACGTGCCCGATGACATCACCAACGGCATGATCCGCGAACGCCTGGCCCAGCCGGACGCCGAGCAGGGGTTCCTGCTCGACGGCTATCCGCGCACCATCTCGCAGATCAATCGACTCGACGAGCTGTTGGCCGAGTTGCACTGTGAGCTTGATGCCGTGGTCGAACTCACCGCGGATCCGGAGATCGTGGTGAAGCGGCTGTTGGCCCGTGCGGCCCTTGAGGGCCGTCCGGATGACACGCATGAGGTCATCCGCAACCGTCTCGTCGTGTACCACAACGAGACGGCCCCCCTCACGGAGGTGTACGGGGCACGTGGCCTGCTGCGGCAGGTGTCCGCCGTAGGCCCCGTCACCGAGGTGACGGAGAACATCCTCCGCGCGTTGGGTCGATAGGCCGTGGCCTTCCGTCGCGGCGGCAGTCGCATCGAGTTGAAGTCGACGCAGGAGTTCGCGCACATGCGTGCGGCCGGGTTGGTCGTGGCGCGCACGCTGGAACTGGTGCGGCAGCAGGCCGTCCCAGGCATGACGACAGCCGACATCGACGACATGGCCCGCGAGCAGTTGCGTGCCGCAGGTGCGGCCTCGTCCTTCCTCGGCTACCACGGATTCCCGGCCACCATCTGCGTGTCGGTCAACGAGGAGGTCGTGCATGGCATCCCCGGAGCGCGGCCGCTTCGCGATGGGGACCTGGTGAGCGTGGACTTCGGCGCCATCATCGAGGGCTGGCACGCCGATGCCGCGATCTCCTTCGGGTTGGGCGTGGTCGATGAGACCACGCGCAGGCTCATCGATGTCACCGAGCGATCCCTCTGGGCCGGCTTGGCCAAGGCGTTGGCAGGCAATCGCCTGTCCGACATCTCGCACGGCGTCGAGTCGTGCGCCAGAGCTGATGGCGATTGGCATGTCATCGAGGACTACGTGGGGCATGGCATCGGCTCGCAGATGCACATGGACCCGCCCGTTCCGAACTACGGCCCCCCCGGCAAGGGCCTCGAGCTGCGGGTGGGCATGGCATTGGCCGTCGAGCCCATGATCACGGTGGGCACCATCGACACGCGCGTGCTGGAGGATGACTGGACGGTGGTCACCATCGACGATTCACGAGCCGCCCACTGGGAGCACACGGTGTGCATCACCGAGTCGGGGCCCTGGGTGACCACGGCACTCGATGGGGGAGTGGCGAAGTTGGGCGCCCTCGGCGTCACGGCGTTGCAGCGCGACTGACCGGATCAGCCCCCGTTGAACTGCTTGAGGGCGTTGAGGACGGCAGGCCCGAGTACGACGATGATGAACGTCGGGAAGATGAAGAGCAGCATCGGCACCATGATCTTGATGGGCACCTGCTGCGCCTTCTCCTGTGCCTTCTGTCGACGCTTGTTGCGCATCTCCGAGGTGAGTTCCCGCAGCACGGGACCGATCGAGATGCCGATCCGGTCGGCCTGGAGCAGCGCTGCCGTGAATGCCTTCATCTCGTCCACCGTGCTGCGATTGCTCATCGATTGCAGGGCCTCACGGGAGGATAGGCCGATCTGCTTCTCCTTGAGGTAGCGACGCAACTCCCCGGCGATCGGACCCTCGGCGAAGGTCGCCACCTGCGACACTGCTGCGTCGAAGCCCAGGCCGGCCTCCACGGTCACGGTGAGCAGGTCGAGCGTGTCGGGCAGGGTCTTGCGCAGGATGTTCTGCCGCTCCGTGGCCTTGCTGCCGATGATGAGGTCGGGCAGTTCGTAGCCGACCAGTGCGAGCACAAGACCGGCGTAGATGCCGGTCACCGAACCCTGGAGCGCCGCGGGGATGCCGAGCAGCAGTCCAGCCGCCACCGAGAACACCTTCATGGCGAGGATGTTGTCCAACGTCCACAGCGGCGGATTGCCGGCGTAGGTGACACGGGCCTCGAGGTTCTTGAGCGACGAGGGGAGGACGAGGCGACGGCCGATGGGGTTGGCCGCATGCAGCAGTCGCAGGTGCACGGGATCGGGGATCTCGGCCTTGTGCTTCATCCGGGTCCACTCGCGGATCTCGCGATCCAGCGCCTGCAGCGAACGCTGGATGTCAGGGCGATCACTGGACGCGGTGACGATGACGAAGACCAGGGCGGCCGCGGCGACGACCAGCGACATCAGGCCCAGGACGAGCAGGGCGTCACCCCAGAGGACGGTCATCAGATGTCCACCCGGATCAGGCGCTTCATGAGCAGCCAACCGGTGCTGAGCATGACCAACCCGGCGGCGCTCATGGCCCAGCCGAGGGGCGTGCTCCACAGGGGGGCGAGGTACCCGGGCTGGGTGGCGAGCAGGAAGAGGAAGAGTCCGATGGGCAATCCGATGAGGACGTAGGCGGACAGCCGGCCCTCAGCCGTGAGCGCCCGTACCTCGCGCGCGAGATCCGCGCGCTGCCGCACCGTCTTCGACACCGTGATGAGCAACTCCGCCAGGTTGCCTCCCGAACGACGCTGGATGCGCAGGGCAGTGACGACCCAATGGAAGTCCGGGCTGTTGATGCGGGTGGCCGCGCGCTCGAGGGCGTCTTCGAGCGCGGAGCCGATGCGGATCTCCTGCACGGCACGCTTGAACTCGGTTGCCACCTCGTTCTCGGACTGCTCAGCAGCCGCCACGATGGCTTGGTCGAGTGAGAAGCCGGAGCGCAGGCTGCTCGCGACGAGCATGAGGGCGTCGGGCAGGCCCATCTCGAAGCGCTTGGAACGGCCGTTGCGCCGGCGGCGCAGGTAGAGGCCGGGCCCCTTCCAGGCCATGAGGATGGCCGGCACCAGGGCCGCGACCGGAGAACCGGATACGAAGCTGAAGACCAGCGTCATGGCCAGTCCGATCCCGATCTGGAGCAACAGCCACTGCTCGGGCGTGCGATCGAGGGCTGCGCCGTCCAGCAGGATGGAGAGCTCCTCGGCCTTGCCCTTCCTGCCGAGGAGCGGGTGCACCACGCGCTCCAGCTGGCTGATGAGCGAGGGCCTGTTGAACTCGGCGACAGCGCGCAGGCGGCGCATCGAGTAGGTCTCCACCAGTTTGCCGGCGCGGCGCCGTCGCGCTCGGTCAGCGCGGTCGGCGGAGTACAGGAGCATGAGGATGAACAGGCCGATGGCGACTGCCAGGGCGGCCAACAGCAGGCGTCGCCCCAGGGTGAGGGCACTGTCCGGAGCTGGTTTCCCGGGTGTCGGGGGAGCCGGGGCGACCTCTGCCGTCAACTGCAGGGGTGTGCCGGCAACGGTCACCTGCAGGGCCACCTTGGCCGTCTTGGCGGAGAGCGCCTTCGGGAAGGAGGCCGAGAAGGTGAGTTCGCCGGAGGCGCTCTGCAGGGACCGCGTGAAGACGTCGGTGATGCCCGCGGCATCCGTGGTGGCGAACGCCTTGCCGCTGCCGGCAACCGCCAGTTGACGCATGAGTTGCAGGGTCCCCGGCGTGGCCTGGAAGGCGACGAAGTTCGTCTGGCAGGGGCTGGCCCGCAGCGACTGGACGAGCGTGGCCTTGGGCATGTGGCTGGTCGAGTCAGCGCCGTCGCTCAGCACCAGGACGGTGCACGGCGTGGCCTGCGCAGCAGTGGTGTTGGCGAGGTCCACGGCGTCGAAGAGCGCGGTGAAGCCGGCGGGCTGGATCTGCTGGATGGCCGCCCGGACGGCATGCCGGTCGAGCGTCGGCGCCACCAGCCGACGAGCATTGGCGGAGAAGGCGACCACTCCAACCGGGTCCTCGCCGGGGATGCTGGCAAGGAACTGCCTCGCAGCCTTCACCGCGATTGCCTGCCGCGCGCCGGCCATGGAGCCGCTCGCATCGAACACGAGCATGACCGTCTGCTGCACGGGCGTGGTGGTGGTGGACTCGCCGGCGACCGTCACGGTGGCGGTGCGCTTGTCCCCGTTGACGAGCAGGGTGGCGGTCATGCTCTGGAGGGCGTCAGGCGGCACGGAACTCGCATGCGCGGTCACGGTGAGGGTGTTGCCGCTCCAATGCGTGGTATCGATGGAGACCGCGGGATCGGCCGCAGCTGGCGCTGCACAGAGCAGTGCCGCTAGGACCGTCGCTGGAAGCCGCCAACGCATGCGTGGCTCAGAAGGCGGACGTCGTATAGATGGCGGGAAGCGGCAGGCTGCGAGCCTTGAGGTCGTCGAGGAAGCCGGGGCGGATGCCGGTGGCGACCAGGATGCCGCCGGCACCTTCGCTGCCGCGGTAGTCGAAGGTGAACAGGTCCTGGGTGGTGACGACCTCGCCTTCCATACCCACGACCTCGGTGATGTGCGTGATGCGCCGGCTGCCGCCCCGGAGGCGGGCCTGTTGCACGATGAGGTGGATGGCGGAACCGATCTGCTCTCGGATGCTGCGTGCCGGGAGTTCGACTGCCGACATGAGGCACATGGTCTCGATACGCGTGAGTGCGTCGCGTGGTGTGTTCGCGTGCACCGTCGTGAGCGAGCCGTCGTGGCCGGTGTTCATGGCCTGCAGCATGTCGAGCGCCGCAGCGTCGCGGACCTCGCCGACGATGATGCGGTCGGGGCGCATGCGCAGCGCATTGCGCACCAGGTCGCGGATGGTGATCTCGCCGCGCCCCTCGATGTTCGAAGGGCGGCTCTCCAGGCGTACGACGTGGTCCTGCTGCAACTGCAACTCGGCGGCGTCCTCGATGGTGACGATGCGCTCGTCGTCAGGGATGAATCCGGAGAGCACGTTCAGCGTGGTGGTCTTGCCGGAACCGGTGCCGCCGCTGATGAGGATGTTGAGGCGGCCGTTCACGGCGCTCTCGAGCAGGACACGCACGTCAGCGGTGAAGGTGCCGAAGGCCTCCAGGTCCTCGGCGGTCAGGGGATCGATGGCGAACTTGCGGATGGTGAGCGATGAGCCGTCGAGTGCGATGGGTGGGATCACCGCGTTCACGCGCGAGCCGTCAGGGAGGCGGGCGTCCACCATGGGGCTCGACTCGTCGACGCGTCGACCCACACGGGCCACGATCTTCTCGATGATGCGACGGAGGTGGTCCTCGGAGTCGAAGAAGACATCGGTGCGCTGGAGCTTGCCATTGCGCTCGACGAAGACCTTGTGCGGACCGTTGACGATGATCTCGCCGACCTCGGAGTCTCGCAACAGCGGCTCGAGCGGGCCGTGGCCGAGGATGT
>JAJXSV010000182.1 GCA_021784375.1 Actinomycetes bacterium
CGGCTTCGGCGATGTTGCGTATGAGCGCACATCGTTCGCCCTGCGCGAGGAAGGCAAGGAGTGGGTCGGCACTGCAGCTGCACTCTGGGGGATAGCGGCCGGTGTCTACCTGGCGCTCATGGGGCCTGCGGGCATGCGTGAGCTGGGTGAGACCCTGTTCCTGCGCACGAAGTACGCGCAGTTGCGGCTTGCGACCGTCGACGGTGTGGACCTCGGCGACCAGGCACTGCACGCGCGTGAGTTCACTATCCACACCAGACGTCCGGCGGCACAGGTGGTAGCCGCGGCACGCGCGCTCGGCATAGAGCCGGGTGTCGTCATTGACGAGCACACGCTTTGCGTCTGCGTCACCGAACAGCATTCAGCGGCGGACATCGAACGACTGGTGGCCGTCATTGCGGAGGAGAACCGATGAGTCTGCCTATTGCCCCCAAGCCGGCCCTACGCCGTTACCAACAGGCACATTGGGATGAGCCGATCATCTTCGAATTGAGCGCACCCGGTGAGCGTGGCGTTCTGGTGTCCCGCGCGGAGGCGGAGGTCGTCGATGCGACCGGTGGGATCACCGCAGTGCTGCCTGATGCGATGTCACGAAAGGCGCCGTTGAGGCTGCCGGAGATGGCGCAGATGCGAGTGCTCCGCCACTTCGTGCGGCTGTCACAGGAGAACCTGGGCGCGGATCTCAACGTCGACATCGGTCAGGGCACCTGCACGATGAAGTACTCGCCCAAAGTCAACGACCAACTCATCAATACGCCCAAGCTCAAGGACCTGCACCCCTTGCAGGATCCGAAGGCCGCCCAAGGTGTCCTTGAGATCTGCTGGGAACTCGAACGCATGCTCGCGTCGATCTCGGGCATGAGCCGGGTTTCCATCCAGACCAGTGGCGGCTCGGGCTCCATCTGGGCCAATGTGGCGATGATTCGCGCCTATCACGAGTCACGTGGTGAAGCTGAGCAGCGCCGGGAAGTCATCACCACCATCTTCAGTCATCCTTCGAACGCCGCAGCGGCAAAGGCGGCGGGCTACGACGTGGTGACGCTGTACCCGGACGAGGATGGCTATCCGTCGCTTGACGGCCTGCTGGCCGCGATCGGGCCTCAGACGGCCGCCCTTATGATCACCAATCCCGAGGACACCGGCATCTTCAACCCCCGCATCGCGGAGTTCGTGGAGGCGGTGCATTCGGTGGGTGCGCTTGCCTGCTACGACCAAGCGAATGCGAACGGCATCCTTGGCATCACTCGTGCGCGTGATGCTGGCTTCGACCTCTGCCATTTCAATCTGCACAAGACCTTCTCCACGCCGCATGGTTGCGGAGGCCCTGGCGGCGGCGCCTCTGCCGTGAGCGAGCACCTGGTGCCGTTCCTGCCATACCCGCTCATCGAGCGAAGTGACGATGGCTTCGTCCTGGATTTCGACCGGCCGCAGTCGATCGGCAAGATCGGTCCGTTCTATGGCACCATCCCAGTACTGGTGCGCGCGTATGCATGGATCCGGGCCTTGGGCGCCAAGGGCCTGCGTGAGGTGTCCGACATCGCCGTGCTGAACAACAATTACGTGCTTGCCCGTGTGCTGCAGATCCCGGGGGCGAGTGCCCCGTACGCCAAGGGCCATCGCCGCATTGAGCAAGTGCGCTACTCGTGGGAGCAGCTGCATGCGGATACCGGTGTCTCCTCGGAGGATATCGGCCTGCGCATGCTCGACTACGGCATGCACTACTGGACGAGTCACCACCCGTATGTCGTGCCGCAACCGTTTACTTTGGAGCCGACTGAGTCGTACAGCAAGGCGGAGATCGACGAGTACTGTGACGCCCTGGCCGCGGTTGCGCAGGAGGCGCGCACGAACCCCCGCTCGGTGGAGACGGCGCCGCACAACGTGGCTGCGCACCGAGTGCACCACGAGGATCTTGACGACCCGGATCGTTGGGCGGTCACCTGGCGGGCCTACCGTCGCAAGTACAACCTCGATGCCTGACGCTGCGTCATGACTGTGCCTTTGCTGATCGGACTGGTGGTCAATCCCGTTGCGGGCCTGGGTGGTGCCGCCGGTCTCAAGGGCAGTGACGGAAGTTCCGTGCAGTCGCTCGCACGTGAGCGAGGCGCGGTGCCGCGTGCGGGCGATCGAGCCGTCGCTGCACTGCAGCAGCTGCCTAGGGGCACCACCGTTCTGACGGTTGCGGGCGCTATGGGTGAGGCAGCCGTGCGTGCCGCAGGACTGGAACCCGTGGTCGAGTACCGCTACAGCGGTGACAGCACACCCGCGGACACTTCAGCGGCGGTAACCGCGCTGGTAAACGCGGGAGCGGGGCTCGTCCTCTTCGCGGGTGGCGATGGAACTGCATGCGACGTGGCTACTGGACTGCTTGCAGCGGTTCCGGGTCGCCAAGGTGTGCGGCCAGTGCTCGGCATCCCCGCGGGCGTCAAGATGTACTCGTCCTGCTTTGCGGTGAGCGCCGCCGCCGCCGGACGCATCGCTGCGGCCTGGCTGGAGGGTGCCCCGCTGCTCTTCGAGGCGCGAGAAGTGCTCGACGTGGATGAAGATCAAGTGCGCGTCGGCAACGTGGAGGCCGTTCTGCGCGGGCTGGTGCCGGTGCCGGTGGTCCGTGGTCGCACGCAGGCGCGCAAGACCGCCACTGCAACGAGCGAAGATGCGGCGCTGCGTTCGGTTGCAGCCGGCGTCCGGAACTCCATGCGGGCCGGACAGGCCTATCTGCTCGGTCCGGGCAGCACCATGCGGGCAGTGGCGGAAGGTCTTGGTATCGAGAAGACTCCGCTCGGATTCGATGCCGTGCGCGATGGCCAATGCCTGCTGAGAGACGCGTCGGAGCGTCAGTTGTTGGAACTCATCGAGCGTGAGCCCTGCCACGCCGTCGTGACCGTCATCGGTGGCCAAGGATTCCTTCTCGGCCGCGGCAATCAACAGCTTTCGCCGACCGTGCTGCGCAGGCTGGCCGAGCCCAAGCTCATCATTGCCGCCACCCAGTCGAAACTCCTCGCCCTGCCGGGTCCGCTGCTCATCGACACTGGCGATGCCACACTCGATGCCCAGCTCGCGGGCCACTATCGCGTCATCGTGAGTGCCCAGGAAACCGCAGTCGTGGCTGCTGTCGCAGCCTCTGAACAACCAAGGAGAAGCCCATGAAACTCGCAGGCAAGCGCGCTATCGTCACCGGTGGCGCAGGCGGTATCGGTCGCGCAACCGCTCTGGCATTTGCCGATGAGGGCGCGCGCGTGGCGGTGTTCGATCTCAACGCTGCAGGCGCCGCCGCAGTCGCGGCGGAGATCGTCGATCGCGGCGGTGAGGCGCTGGCAGTCGCCTGTGACGTTTCCAGCGAGCCTGCGGTCATCGACGGCGTGGCTGCTGTTGTGCAGGCCTTCGGCGGTGTCGATGTGCTGTTCAACAACGCTGGCATCGCGCGGCGCACCACTGCGGTGGAGACCACTGTGGAGGACTGGGACCTCAGCTTTGCGGTGAACGTGAGGTCCATGTTCCTCATGGCCAAGCACACGATTCCGCTGATGGAAGTCGCCGGTGGTGGCGCCATCGTGAATACGGGCTCGGGCTGGGGACTCAAGGGTGGTGGCCGTGCACTGCCGTACTGCGCCACCAAGGGCGCGATCGTCAACATGACCCGCGCCATGGCGATCGATCATGGGCCCGCGAACATTCGAGTGAACTCCGTAAACCCTGGTGACACGGATACCGGCATGCTCCGCGAGGAGGCGCGCCAGATCGGCTGGACCGAAACAGCCTTCCTGGCTGATGCCGCCGATCGCCCGTTGCGCCGTATGGGTCGCCCTGAGGAGATCGCGGCTGCGGTCGTCTGGCTTGCGAGCGATGAGGCGTCCTTCGTTACAGGGGCGGCTCTCGTCGTTGACGGCGGCGGTATTGCCTGACTCGTGGGGCGCCGTTGGCGCCCGGCGGGTGAGCGCAAGCCCGTGGTCGGGTCACTGGCGAGAGCCCATCCGCCCCGTGCGGGCGGCTACTGCGCGGAGGCGAGCAGGCGACGCACTCCATTGGACCAGTTCTCGTTCAGTGCCATCGCGGCCGCATCAAGGTCGCGGTCGACCAGATGCTTGGCGATGGACTGGTGCTCAGCGGCCACCCGCTTGATTGAGGCTGTGGTTGGGACAAGTAGCGACTCGTACCGGTGGAAGGTCACGCGAATGCTCTCGATGTCGTTGCGAAGGAACTGATTGGGGCACATGCTGATCATGAGCTGATGCCATTCATCGTCCTTGGTCATGACCATCCCGTGCACGGCTGTGTCCTCAGCGAAAGCCTTGGCCATGCGCAGCAGCTCCCGCCCGATGCGCGTGAGCTCGGTGATGGGGGTGAGCCGCAGCGCCAGCGCCTCCAGGGTGGCGATCACGGGTGCCACCTCCGTGAGTTCGGAGGCGTTGTGCGGCAGGAAGAAGAAGCCCTGGCCATCGCGGTTCTCGAGGTAGCCGGCGGATGCCAGTGAGATGAGTGCCTCGCGCAGTGGAGTCCGGCTGACTCCCAGCTCCGTCGAGAGACGCACCTCGTTGATGGATTCACCCCACGGGACCTCGCCCATGCGGATCCGTTCCAGCAGCACCTCGCGCACCTGCGCGCTGAGCGTCCTCCGCGTGATCTGCATGGCTGCCTCCACTTCCATGAGCGCCGTGTTCGACTCATTCAGTATACAAAATACGTGCCGGTGCGCACAGTGAGTCGCTCACGGCTCCTGCTGTGAGAAACGCACCGCCAGATCGACGCACAAGGCGGCGGTCCACGAGAACCAAGGGGCGGCAGAGGGTGCGGGTGTCCCGTCGTCCGCGTTGTAGTACTCGTGGGGCGTCGGGTCGGACGCGATGAGGTGCAGCGTCTCCAACGCGAGGGCACGCGCCTCCTCCGGCAGACCGCATGCGATCAGGGCCTCCACCAGCAGGTAGTTGGTGTTGATCCAAATCGGTCCGCGCCACATGCGGGTGGCCGAGAAGGTGGGGTCGTGACGGGCAACGGTCGGTAGGCGTCTCGTCCCTCCGAAGCGGTTGACCTCATGCAACGCCCGCAGCAGTGCCTTCCTCGCGTCGGGGGGGCACTGGGGGACGAGGAGGGGAAGCAGGGTGAGGATGGTGTCCGACGGACGATCCTCTGGGATGCTCCGAAATCGCAGTTCCTGCGGATCCCACATGCGAAGCAGGGCCGTGGCCAGCGTGGAGCGTCGCTCTGCTGCGCCCGCGATTGGCGACTCGCCCAGGACGTCAGCCAAGCGCTCAAGCACATCTTCCTGCAGCAGCAGGTAGGCCACCAGATCCGGCGTTGTGCGTGGACCTGGCTCGTCGAAGGCCGG
>JAJXSV010000183.1 GCA_021784375.1 Actinomycetes bacterium
AGACCAGGCCCACCATCTCATTGAGGATGGAGAGGAGCAGGATGGCGAGGCCGATCCAGAACAGCACTCGCGGCGACTCGCACTTCGCGCGCTCCTCGCGGAACCGATGGACCGCCGCGACGTCGCGCGGCCCGACGGCCATCGGTCCGCCGCAGAATCGCACGCAGTCAGGGTAGTGGGCGCTGCCCGCTGGGGGCATGATCTGTGGCGAAAACAGCACGGCATGTCAAGTCGGTTGGATGTCGCGTCGCAGGGACGGGGGAGTGATGCGCTGGTGGTGGCGAGGGGCACTGGCGCTCGACGCCGTCGCCGTCTACTGGCTGGTGTGGACGCCGGCGAAGGCGCACCGATGTGATGCGACGACGTCGTGGATCGGCCTTGCCTTCTGCCTGAAGCCGGCGCAGCAGTGGACGGGCAATGTGCTGCTGCTGGTGCCGACCGCGCTGCTGCTCGTTTGCATGCTGCCGCGAGTACGCCGCACGAACTCGGCAAGTGCTCCACCACAGGCACCATCGTCAAGTAACCACCCCCCGCACGAACGAAAGCCGCGGTCCTCTTGCTGGCGCAAGACCGCGGCTTTCGTCTGTGCGGATGCGGAGGAAGGGCATCCGGGTCGGTGTGGTCCGGCGCGGCGACATGCGGAGGCGCCGCCGGACGGCTGGTGGCGTCAGGCTGGCTTGGCGTACCCCGCAGTGACGCCGGTCCAGTCGAAGATGACCACCGGCTCGTTGCCGATGACCCATGCATCATGCCCGGGCGGGATGATGCTCACGTCCTGCGGTCCGAAGTCGAACTCGCTGCCGTCGGCCATGCGGACGTGGAGGATGCCGGAGGTCTGGTACCCGAAGTGCGCGACCTGGCAGAGGTCGGTGCCGGCCGTCGGCCGCACGTCCTTGGACCAGGCCCATCCCGGCTGCAGCGTCATGCGCCCCACGACGCCGTCGTCGAAGCGGAGGTTCTCGACCTTGCCGTGACTGAATTCCCGGACCTCTTCCGGGTGCATGAAACTCTTGTGGTGAACGGTGCCCATGCAAGCTCCTTGGTGGTGGGGCACGCGGTTGCGTGCGCGCTCAGTGTGATGGGCAGCACGTCGCTCGGCAAGATGCAAAGGGCCGAAAGACCCGTCTTGTACGGCTAGCCACGCGGCTAATCGCGGTGGGCACGGGGCGCGGGCGCGCGGCAGCCTCGGCGGCGGGCGGCGGGTTCCCGGTGGGAATCCTTCACGGATTCCTGACGTTCATCCGACAGTTCGCGATATATCGTTATCGCCAGCGAAAGGAACCACCATGCACAAGCACCATCACCCCTTCGACCAGCAATCACACGAAATGCATTGCCATCACGAGGGTTTCGGCCGTCCCGGCTTCCGCGGCGGCTTCGGCCCCGGGGGCAACCCCATGGCCGCCTGGGCCGGCGCCTTCGCCCAGCGCGCCCGTCGCGGTGACATCCGCGCCGCCATCCTGCGCCTGCTGAGCGAACAGCCCATGCACGGCTACCAGATCATCCAGGAGCTCTCGGAGCGCAGCGGCGGGGCCTGGAGCCCCAGCGCCGGCTCCGTCTACCCGGCCCTGCAACTGCTCGCCGACGAGGGCCTGATCGTCGCCGAGGACAACGCCGGCAAGAAGGTGTTCAGCCTCACCGAGACCGGACGCGCCGCCGTCGCCGACACCGCCGACCAGCCCGCCCCCTGGGACGAGGCGGCCCAGCAATGGCCTGGCGGCCAGGGCTTCCACGAGGCCCTGAGCAAGCTCGTGCGCGCCGTCGTCCAGATCGCCAAGGGCGGTTCGCCCGCGCAGATGAAGGCGGCCGTCGAGGTGCTGAACGACGCTCGCAAGCGCATCTACGCGATCCTCGCGGAAGACTGAGCACCGGCGCAGTTCGCCGCATCGACATGGAGGGGACCGGAGGACGCATGAACCAGCGCGCGTTGCGCGCCCGCTACTGGCGCATCGTGTTCTTCTTCGGTCGCCTCACGCTGGGAGTCATTCTCTGGGACCTGCTCCTCCCGCGGCTGGGGCTGGGACGCGTATCGCGCGCCCGTCGGACCGCACGGAACCGGCGGGCCGCGGTGCGCTTCCGCGCCCTCGCCATCTCCATGACCGGGCTCATGATCAAGGTGGGGCAGTTCCTCTCCGCCCGCCTCGACGTGCTGCCCCCGGAGATCACGACCGAGTTGGCGGGCCTGCAGGACGAGGTGCCGGCGGAGGACTTCGCCGGCATCCGCGCGCAGGCCGAGGCCGAGCTGGGCGCGCGCCTCGAGGACCGCTTCGCCTGGATCGACCCCACCCCGATGGCCGCCGCGTCCCTGGGCCAGGTGCACCGCGCACGACTCCGTCCCGCCGATGCCGAGGAGCAGGGCTTCACCGAGGTGGTCGTCAAGGTGCAGCGCCCGCACATCGAGCAGGTCGTCGAAGTGGACCTGGCCGCGCTGCGACGCGTCGGCAGCTGGCTCCGGCACTACCGGCCCATCGCGCGCCGCGCTGACGTCATGGCGCTCGTCGAGGAGTTCGCGGCCACCACGCGCGCGGAGATCGACTACCTCGCCGAGGGCAGCAACGCCGAGGTGTTCGCCGAGCACTTCGCACAGGCCCCGCACGTCCATGTGCCCACGGTGGTGTGGGAACTCACCACGCGTCGCGTCCTCACCCTGGAGGACGTGGCCGCCATCAAGCTCAGCGACTACGACGCCATCACCGCGGCCGGCATCGACCGGGCCGCCGTCGCCCAGACGCTCCTCGACACCTACCTGCAGCAGATCTTCGAAGACGGCTTCTTCCATGCCGACCCGCACCCGGGCAACCTCTTCGTGACCCCCTTGGAGGGGGTTGATGCCGCGGGCGCGCGCAATTGGAAGCTCACGTTCATCGACTTCGGCATGGTGGGCCGCGTGCCCGAGAACCTGCGCAGCGGGCTGCGCGAGTTGCTGCTCGCCATCGTGACACAGGACGGCGCGCGACTCATTCGCAGCTTCAAGACCCTCAACGTGCTGCTGCCCAGCGCCGACGTCAAGGCCATCGAGCTGGCGAGCATGCAGCTGTTCGAGCGCTTCGGGAACATGAGCATCAGCGACCTGCGCAGGCTCGACCCCGCCGAGATGGTGGGATTCGGCCTGCAATTCCAGGAGTTGCTGCGCGACATGCCCTTCCAGTTGCCGGAGAACCTGCTCCTGCTCGGCCGCGCCGTCGCCATCCTGTCCGGCATGTGCAGTGGCCTGGAGCCGGAGTTCAACCTCTGGACGGCTATCGCGCCCTTCGCCTCGAAGCTGCTGGGCGACGAGGAGACGTCGACCTTCCAGACCGTCCTCGATGAGGCGGGCAGGATCTTCCAGATCGCCATTGGCCTGCCCGGCCGCGCCGATCGCGTGCTCACCCAGATGGAGCGCGGCGACTTCATGGTGCAGACGCCGCGGCTCGACATCCGGGTGCGCCGCCTCGAGCGGGCGGTGCAGCGGCAGACCGGGGCTGTCGTCTTCGCGGCCCTCCTGGTGTCCGGCGCGGTCGTGCGCGCGAGTGACCGCGGCCTGTCGAACTGGCTCATGGTGGGCGCGGGCATCACCTTGGCCTGGCTCGTGTTCGGCCGCCGCGGCCGCCACCCCGGGCTGTAGCCGCGCACGCTTCACGCTTGCCCACGGTAAGTGGCTCCATATGCCCTGGTTGAGCAGGGCAAGCGGAGCCACATGGGTGGGGTAAGCACTTTCCGCCAACGCCCATGCGGCCCAAACCCGCGTCGGCGCACAACGAAATGGCGCCGTCCGCCTCGGGATCCCGGGGCAGACGGCGCCACTCGATGCGGTGGGCGCGTGCAGGCACCCTCCGCGGTTCGTTGCGTCGGGTCAGCGGATGGCGGCGACGATCTCCTGCAGTTCGCGGCCGATCTCCCGGCCCTCGACGGCGTCCAGGAAGTCGGCGCGCATCTTCACCGTCCAGAAGCGCTTGATCTGGTCGACCGTCGCGGCCACTCGCGCGTCGGCGCTGAAGTTGAGCGAGATCTGCTCGGCCATGCGGATGAGCTTGGCAGCGGTGTCGTCACTCGTGTGCGACTCACCCTCGATCTCGTGCAGCCCCAGGTCCGCCGGGCCCGTGTGCAGGGCCGCCGGGCCGCGCAGGCTGGGCCGCACCTCGACCGCCGTCACCTTGTACTCGGGGCAGTTGGTGGCCCAGTCGTTGTAGTCGGTGGTGACGATGTTGGCGCCGTCGCCGGGGAAGTGGAAGGTGGCGTAGACGATGCCCGCGGGCACGCGGTCGGTGATGCGCACGCGCATGGTCGTGTCACCCGCGCGCGATGACAGTGTCGCGAAGCCGCCGTCGCCGATGCCGCGCATCATGGCGTCGGACTCGTGCATCTCCAGCAGGTCCTCGCTGTACCAGGCCGTGTTGTCGGTGCGACGCGTCTGCTGGCCCACGTTGTACTGGCTGAGGATGCGACCGGTGGTGAGCAGCAGCGGGAACTTGCGGTTCGCCTTCTCGTCGGTGGGCACATACGGCGTCACCATGAAGGCGCCCTTGCCGCGGACGAAGCCCTTCACGTGCATGATCTCCGTGCCCATGGGCGAGTTGTCGTTGACGGGCCACTGCAGGCTGCCGGCTTCATCGAGCTTGGCGAACGACACACCGGCGAAGGTCGGCGTGAGCGCGGCGATCTCATCCATGATCGCCGCCGAGCTGTCCCAGTGCATGTCGTAGCCCATGGCGCGCGCGAGTTCGCTCACGATCTCCCACTCCTGCTTGCCGTTGGCGGCGGGCAGGACCGGGCGCACGCGGTTGATGCGGCGCTCGGCGTTGGTGAAGGTGCCGTCCTTCTCGAGGAAGGAGGTGCCGGGGAGGAAGACGTGCGCGAAGCGGGCGGTCTCGTTCAGGAACAGGTCCTGCACGATGACGACGTCCATGGCGCGCAGGGCCGCGTGCACGTGCTTGATGTTCGGGTCCGACTGCGCGATGTCCTCGCCGTGCACGAACAGTCCCTTGAAGTTGCCGTCGAGGGCCGCGTCGAACATGTTGGGGATGCGCAGTCCCGGCTCGTTGTCGAGCCGCAGACCCCAGGCGCCCTCGAAGGAGCCGCGCACGGTGTCGTCGCCGACGTGGCGGTAGCCGGGGAACTCGTGCGGGAAGGAGCCCATGTCGCATGAGCCCTGCACGTTGTTCTGGCCGCGCATGGGGTTGACGCCCACGCCCTCGCGCCCGATGTTGCCCGTCGCCATGGCCAGGTTGGCCATGCCCATCACCATGGTCGAGCCCTGGCTGTGCTCGGTGACGCCGAGGCCGTAGTAGATGGCGGCGTTGGG
>JAJXSV010000184.1 GCA_021784375.1 Actinomycetes bacterium
ATCTCACGGCATCAGCCAGCGGCACGTCCGCTGCCGAGGCGATCTGCAGCACCTCCAGCCCGGTGGCCGCTTCGACCATGGCCGTGCAGGTCGCATCGCCCGCCCCCAGGTCGCGCGCCAACTCCGCCAGGAAGGTGTGGTCGACGGTGGAGCGGGACGAATGCAGGTCCATGTGTCCCGCTGCCAGCTTCGCGACCTTGGCGAATCCACCACAGATGGTGAGCCTCGGCACGGGGTGGCGACGCAGGTGCTTGAGCACGGCGCCCGCGAAGTCGCCCATGTCCAGGAGCGCCACCTCGGGCAGGCCGTAGACCTCGCGCGCCACCCGCTCTGACGTCGAACCGGTGGCCGCCGCGACGTGCTGCTGCCCGGACGCCACCGCCACATCGATGCCGAGGCGGATGCTCTCGATCCAGGCCGAGCACGAGTACGGCACCACGACGCCGGTGGTTCCGAGCACCGAGAGCCCGCCGTGGATGCCGATGCGCGGATTCCACGTGTGTGTCGCCAATTCGGCACCATGGTCGATGCTGATCTCGACCTCGAGGTCGAGTGGCGCGTGAGGGGCCAACGCCTGCAGGTTCTCGCGAATGAGCTGTCGCGGAACGGGGTTGATGGCGGGCTCGCCAACTGCGAGTGGCAGCCCGGCGATCGTCACCGTGCCCACGCCCTGGCCGGCGAGGAAGCGAAGTCCCGATCCGGCCGGCGCCCGCCTGAGCGTCGCGCGGACCACGGCACCATGGGTGACGTCCGGATCGTCTCCGGCGTCCTTCGTCACCGCAGCCATGGCGCTGACGATGTCCCCGGCCGAGTCCCGCACCACATCCTGGAAGGTCAAGGCGAATGCCGGTGTGCGCCCGAGCGGCAGCACGATGGGGACGGGATCGGGGAACTCACCGCTGAGCAGCGCGCTGTAGGCGGCCTTGGCTGCCGCCGTCGCGCAGGCACCAGTGGTCCAGCCCGCCCGAAGACCCGAGGACTGCAATTGGCCACGCCGCCCCCCGGCGGCGCGCTCGGAGGACGCCATCAGCTCGCACCGCCCGCAATCGCATTGATGGCCGACGCGGCAATCGCACTCCCGCCGCGACGACCGTGCACGGTCAGGTACTCGAGGCCGAGGGGATTGGCGGCAAGTGCCAGCTTGGCTTCGGTGGCTCCGACGAAGCCGACGGGGATGCCGATGACAGCAGCGGGGACCAGCGCTCGCCCGGCCACCAGTTCGAGGAGATGGAACAGCGCGGTTGGAGCGTTCCCGATCGCCACCACAGCTCCGGCCAGGCGGTCAGCCCACAGTTCCACGGCGGCCGCAGCCTTGGTGGTGCCCAAGCGCAGCGCCAGTGCGGGCACGTCCGGATTCGACAGCATGCAGATGACCTCGTTGCCCGCGGGCAGCCGCGATCGGATGATCCCGCTGGCCACCATCTGGGAATCGCAGAGGATCGGCGCTCCACCTTGCAGCGCCATGCGCGCCTGGGCGACGACCTGCGGGCTGTACGCCAGGTCGTCCACGAGATCGGGTTGGGCGGCCGCATGGATCATGCGGACCACCACCTCGGCGATGTCGGCCGGCAGGTGATCCAGGCGCGCTTCACGACGGATGATCGCGAATGACTCCCGGTAGATCGCATCGCCGTTCTTCACGTAGTCGTAGCGGACCTCTGACACGGCTACCTCCTCCACGCAGGGCATCACGCCTGATCGCATGATGCTCGTCGGCCCCGACATGCGGACGTCGATCGGGTCCTCGCAATCCGGCAGCGGCCGTCGATCATCGACTGCACGCGCAGACTGTCCTGCTGCATCGGTGATGAACACTAGCGACGGCACCACCGCCATCATCGCGTGACATGGACGCTCACTGCGGTGGTCGGACGCCGTGCGGAGGCCATGGTGCGCCAACCGCGCGCCGTGCCATCGATGATCAAGAACACCTTTAGTAGCAGGGCCTTTTGGCCCTGATCGCGCAGCATATGGCGCGAACATTGACGCGCCTGTGGGCATGTGGTTTGCTCGCGCCGCTGTACGACGGCAGTGAAGGAAGTCGGTGCGATACCGACGCGGTCCCGCCACTGTAACCGGGGAGAAACCCTCGAAGAGGCCACTATCGCTTGGCGATGGGAAGGCTGGGGGCGACATCGATCCGGGAGCCAGGAGACTTCGGCCGTCGCTCCCTCGAACCGGGGCGTGGACACCCCGAGGAAGGTCAGGCCGCCCATGGCGCGCACACCTCTGCCCGTAATCGCACACCGGTCACGCAATGCCCTCGCGCGTTGCCGACTCCACCACAGGCACTCGCCCTCAGGCGGCGCCTCCCCCTTGCGCATTGGCTCGGCTGCGGTCCGTGGCTGCGCGTCGGCGGCCGCCATGATCGGGGAACCTCGATGAGTGCCGCAGCACGTGAACGTGTCGGGGTCATCGAGACGCGTGGCATCGACCCGGTTCCGGACGATGAGCGTCATGGCAAGGCGATTGACCTGTTCTGGATGTGGTTCGGCGCCAACATGGGCGTGCTCGGGATGACGATGGGCGCGGCGCTCGTGACCTTCAACGGTCTCAACGTCGTGCAGTCGATCATCGTGTCCGCGCTCGGATCCGCGGGGTCGTTCCTCCTCGTCGCGATCCTCAGCCTGGCCGGCAAGCGTGGTGGGGCCCCGGGGTTGACGCTCTCCCGGGCGGTCTTCGGCGTCCGTGGCAACTGGGTTCCGACCCTCGTCTCCTGGCTCGGCTTCGTGGGCTGGGAGACGGTGATGTGCACCACGGCCGCCTACGCGCTGCTTGCCGTGCTGGGCTTGGCCGGGATCACGGCCACCACCTTCGTGACGGCTGCCTGCGTCGCCATCATCGTGGCCATTGCGGCGCTCATCGGCCTCTTCGGCCACGCCACCATCATGTGGATCCAGAAGTGGCTGACCTGGGTCTTCGGTGCTTTGACCGTGGTCGTCGTGCTCTTCCTCACGGTCACCGTCAACTGGTCAGCGGCGCTCAGCAGGCCGGCAGGGTCCTGGACGGCGGTCATGTGGGGCATGGGCTTCATCGCCGCTGGCACCGGACTGGGGTGGTTGTCCGCTGGTCCTGACTACACGCGCTACCTCCCCCGCAGCGTCCGTTCGAGCCGGGTGGTGTGTGCTTCGGTCCTGGGCGCGTCCCTTCCCCTGGTGCTCCTGCTTGCCATGGGTGCACTGATGGCCGTGGGAGACAGCAAGCTGGCCGCCGCCAACGACCCGGTGGGTGCCATCGGTGCGGCGCTCCCGAGTTGGATGCTCGTCCCCTACCTGATCACGGCGATCTTCGGGCTGGTTGCCGCGGCCGACCTCTCGATGTACTCGTCGGGGCTCAACCTCCTCACGGGTGGCATCAAGGTGCGACGGACGTCAGCGGTGGGAGTCGACGCCGTCCTGATCCTGGCCGGGGGCCTCTACGTGACCGTCGTCGCACAGGACTTCTACGGACCCTTCATCACCTTCCTCACCCTGCTGGCCGTGCCGCTCACGGCCTGGGCTGGCGTCTTCCTCGTCGACATGATCGGACGTCGCTGGTACGACCCGCTGGGGCTCGTCGACACCCGCGTCGGCTCGCCGTACTGGTACCAGCGTGGCCTGAACGTCTCGGCGCTCCTGGCATGGGGGCTGGCGACGGCCGCCGGCATCTGCTTCACGAGCGCGCAGGCAGGGTCCTCCGTATGGTTCTCGGGCCCGTGGTCCGGGACCTGGGTCGGCGAGCATGCGCTGGGCTGGCTGGTGGCTGGGCTCTTCGGGGCGCTGGCCTACCACGTGTCCCGCACGGTGGCCCACCAGCAGACCCACTTCGTCCAGCCCACGGAGGGCCCCGCGGCCCCGCGACCTGCGCACGACGATCTCCTCACGAGCGCCACGACGAGCCCAGCGGCGTCGAGCCAGACGCATGCCTGATGCCGGGCGGGTGATCTCGCTCTGCAGCATCCTGGTCGACCAGGTGCTGGAGGTGCCGGCCATCCCCGAACGGGGCGGTGGCATGCTCGCCACCGCAACCCGGTCACTGGTGGGTGGCGGTTTCAATCTGGTGGCGGCAGCGGCGAGGCAGGGCATCGCCACGGTGTACGCGGGCGTTCACGGCACCGGCCGCAACGGTGACCTGATCCGGGCCGCCCTTGCCCGCGAAGGTGTCCAATCGGCGTCGGCGCCGAGGACGGAAGCCGACAGCGGGTTCTGCCTGGCCATGATCGAGCCCGACGGCCAACCCACGTTCGTCACCATGCCCGGAGTCGAATCGAGGCTGGCCCCGACCGACCTCGTCGGCCTGGGGATCACCGCGTCCGACGTCGTCGCGCTCTCGGGTTACGACCTGCTGTACCGGGTGAGCGGGGCGACGATCACGGCCTGGCTGGCCGAGAGCGGGTGGAGCGTCGGAAGCGGACCGCAGGTCATGCTGGATCCGGGGCCGCTGGTTGCCGAGATCCCGGCGGGGACCCTGGATGCCGTGCTTGCGCGGGTCGGGGTGTTGACGCTGAACCAGCGGGAGGCGCGCCTGCTCGCGGATGCGCGAGGCGCCTCCGGACGCGATCTGGCGACGGCGTTGCGCGACGGCGCGCGGGTCCCACCGGCCACGACGGTGATCGTGCGCGAAGGTGCGGACGGATGCTGGGCCCACGGCGGGCTGCTCGAGGACACGATGATCCACGTGCCCGCGCCGAAGGTGAGCGTCGTCGACGCCACGGGCGCCGGGGATGCGCATTCCGGGGTGCTGGCGTCGGAGCTGCTGCGGGGAGTGTCGTTCGAGGACGCCCTGCTCACCGCCAACCGCGCAGCGGCGTTCTCGGTGACGCGGAGCGGACCGGCGACCGCTCCAACCTGCGCCGAACTCGCGGGTTGGAGCAGCAGCTGACGGTCACCCGACGGTGGCTCAGGCCAGGTCGGCCACCGTCGCATGTGCGCCGCGCGTCATGATGGAGTCGAGGATGCGCAGATAGGTCGCTCGGAAGCGCGGGTCCTGCGCCAGGTCACCGAAGAGGCGCTCGTTCTCCACGAAGGCCAACGGGTTCGCGCGTTGGCTCTGTGCGATCGGGACCAACTGTTCCTTCAGCGGGTCAACGACCTCGATGGGCTGGCCCTGCTCATCGGTGCCCTCGGCATAGCGGGCCCAGCTGGCGACCACCGCGACTGAGCGATCGATCTCCCCGCCCGAGGCGAGGTTGTCGCGGATGACGGGCAGCAGCCACTTGGGGATGCGGTCCGACGACTCGGCACACAGGCGGGCCAGGGTGTCGCGCACCTCGGGGTTGCC
>JAJXSV010000185.1 GCA_021784375.1 Actinomycetes bacterium
TGATCTTCTCGGCCGCGGCCAGCGTGATCTGCAGGAAGCCCAGAGCCTCGAGTTCGCGAGCACGCTTGAGTGAACCGGCATCAATGCCCTTGAGGCCGGCAGCCGAGACGATGCCGATGAGCTCGGCCTTGGCATCGGCATCGTCGCCAGCCACGAGCACGGTGGTGGTGTTGTCGCCCACCTTGCCTGAGGCGAGCGTCCCGGCGAACGTGGTGTTGAAGGCCTTGAGCACCTTGGACTGCGGTAGGGCCGCGGCGATTCCGGCCGCAGCGGAGGAGTCGGCCGGCACGACCAGTCCGTCGAAGCTGGCGAAGTCCACGGGGTTGGTGATGTCGACCACGATGCGGCCGGCCAGTTCGCTCTTGCGCGATTCGATGATGGAGGCCACTGCGCCGTAGGGGACAGCCAGCACGACGATGTCGCCGGTGACTGCAGATGCGGCGTCGTTCTGGCCCAGCGTCTGCACGCTGTTGCCGCCCTTGGCGGCGATGCCGGCGATGGCCTGGCCCATGTTGCCGGTTCCGATGACTGTTACCTGTGCCATTTGTTGCTCCTCTGGTGGAAAACCAATTTAAGTTGTCGCTACAAGTAAAGGCTACATGCAGATAGTTGTCGTGTCAACTATCTGCTAGATTGTATCCATGACGAGATGGCTTGACGACCGTGAATTGGCATCCTGGGTGCGCTTGGCAGCAGTGCTGGAGTTGCTGCCCGGTGCCCTGGAGGCACAACTTCGGCGCGATGCGGACCTCTCGCACTTCGAGTACTGGGTGCTCTCAATGCTGTCCGAGGCGCCCGAGCGAACCCTTCGCATGTCGCAATTGGCAGCACGCACCAGTGCCACCCTGCCGCGGCTCTCGCATGTCGTGCAACGGCTGGAGGAGCGAGGCTGGGTGCGCAGATTCCAGTGCGAGCAGGATCGGCGCGCCACCAATGCCAAGCTCACCGCTGCGGGCTGGAAGAAGGTGGTGGCCTCGGCGCCTGGGCATGTTGAGAACGTCCGTGATCTGGTGATCGACGCGCTCAGCAAGGAGCAGGTTGGCCAGTTGGGCGCCATCGCCGATCGCATTCTCGAACGACTGGGCCCCGGAGCCGCTGCCGAGGTTGCCAACTACGCACGGCCCCGCGTCGACTGACCGGACGCAAGCCCTGCCTTCCGCGCCCAACGGGGATACGCTGTCGACAACGGAAGGTGTGCGATGCAGACCTGGATCTGGCTTGCCGGCGGCGGCACGCTCATTGCGCTGGAGTTGGCAACCACCAATCTGGTGCTGGGATCGGTGGGGCTGGCGGCGTTGGGCGCCGGCCTGCTGGCGTGGTTGGGTGCCGAGCCCCTTTGGCAGGCGCTGGTTTTCGCCCTGCTGGCCATTCTCACCCTGGGCCTCCTGCGCCCCCTCGCCTTGCGCAATCTCAAGCGCAAGTCACCGGGCCTGAGCACCAATGTCGAACGCCTGCTGCGAGCCGAGGGCTATGCCGTGAGCGAGGTGACGGCCCGTTCCGGCCAGGTCAAGTTCAAGGGCGAGGTCTGGACCGCACGAACACGCGGGGCGGATATCGCGGCTGACGCCGCCATCATCGTGGTTGCCATTGAAGGCGCCACGGCCATCGTTGAAGCGAAGGAGCAGTAACCATGGTCTTGGATCTCGCACCGGTAGTGGTGTTCCTGCTCATCGTCGGCATTGCGGTGGTGATCCTGCTGCAGTCCGTGCGCATTGTGCCGCAGGCACGCGCGGGCATTGTCGAGCGACTTGGCCGTTACCACCGCACGCTGGGCGCGGGCCTGGCGCTGGTGGTGCCGGTCGTGGATCGCGTGCGCCCGCTCGTGGATCTCCGTGAACGCGTGGTGTCATTCCCGCCGCAGCCCGTCATCACCGAGGACAATCTGGTGGTGTCCATCGACACGGTCATCTACTTTCAGGTGACCGATCCCAAGAGCGCCACCTACGAGATCGAGAACTTCATCCAGGCCATCGAGCAGTTGGCCGTCACCACCTTGCGTAACGTGGTTGGTGGTCTCGATCTGGAAGCCGTGCTCACCTCACGGGATTCCATCAATGCCGCCTTGCGCGAGGTGCTCGACGAGGCCACCGGCAAGTGGGGCGTGCGTGTGAACCGCGTCGAACTCAAGGCCATCGATCCGCCGGCCAGTGTGCAGCAGGCCATGGAGAAGCAGATGCGCGCCGATCGCGAGAAGCGCGCCACCATCCTCACCGCTGAGGGCGAGAAGCAGAGCCAGATCCTCACCGCCGAAGGTGCACGTCAGGCCGAGATCCTGCGCGCCGAAGGTGACGCCCGTGCCAAGGTGCTGCGCGCTGAGGGCGAGGCGGAGGCCATCTCCAAGGTTTTCAATGCCATTCACGCCGGCAACGCCGATGACCGCGTCCTGGCGTACACCTACCTGCAGCAGTTGCCGGCCATGGCCAATGGCACTGCCAGCACGCTATGGGTGATTCCCGCGGAGCTCTCGGGCGCTGCCGAGAAGATCGCCAAGGCCTTCAAACCGGAGTGAACACGGGCCGGTGGGCCGCGGTATTGGCCCGTGGACGCCATTCGGCACCGCTTTCCGGGCTCGGAAGGCGGTGAATCGACGGATTCAGCAGATGAATCCGTCGCGTTTGCGGTATGTAACAAGTTGCGTAAGTACTCTCTCGCATCATGACGCATGCGCTCACGCGAGATGAGATGCTGCACTACGTCTCCACCCGAGGCGTGCAGCCCAGTTTCTTCGACGCCTTCGATGTGGAACGGCAGATCCCCGACTCCACCTTGGCCTGGTTGTACGAGGAGTTCCAGAAGCAGGCCGATGTAACGGCGCCACTCATTGCCAGCCCCGGCAAGTGGCATCCCGAGTTACACGGTGAGATCGAGCTCGGTGATGGCCGCCGTATGCACGTCGAGGGCATCCTGCCCATCGACGCCGAGGGCTACCACCGCCTGCGCACGCCCCACGGCCAAACCCGCCTGGTGCTGTGCGCACCGGATCGGCTGGCCACACCCCAGCGCTGCTTCGGCTGGTCGGTCCAGCTCTATGACGCGCGCACAGCGAACTCCTGGGGTATCGGCGACTTCGCCGATCTGGCCGCGCTTGGTCGCATTGCCGCCAAGTCCGGTGCCGGCTTCATGCTCACCTGTCCGCTGCATGCCGGCAACCTCGGGGTGCAGCCCATGGCCTCGCCCTATTCGCCGTCGTCACGCGAGTGGCTGCAGGTGCTCTACATCTCCATCGACCTCATCCGTACCGCCGTGGATGTGAGCGACCTGCGCGAGCAGGCGCGCGCGCTCAATCAGAACCGCATCATCGACCGCGGCGCCGTGTGGGCGCTGAAGCGCGCGGCACTCCGTCGCATCTGGGAGGGCCAGGGCAACCAGGGCGGACCCGACTGCGATGCCTGGATGGAGGAGCACGGCGAGAACCTGCGCTCCTTCGCCACCTTCACCGCGCTCACCGAGCAATTGGGGCTGCCCTGGCAGACCTGGGCGCCCGAGTTCCTCCACCCCGACAGCCCGGCCGTGCGCGAATGGGCCGCTGAAAACGCGGATGCCGTGGCCTTCCACGCCTGGCTGCAATTCCTCTGCGACCGCCAACTGGGGCGGGCCTCGCGTCAGGGTGTCGACATCGTCGCCGATATCGCAGTGGGCTTTGACGGCGGTGGCTTCGATGCCTGGCACTGGCAGGACATCCTCGTCTTCGATGCCGAAGTGGGTGCACCGCCGGACCGCCACAATCGTGACGGACAGCGATGGGGCCTGCCGGCGTTCAGCCCCACCGGGCTCATCTCCGTGGACTTCGATCCCTTCATTCGCATGGTGCGCAGTGCGCTGCGCCACGCCAAGGGCCTGCGCATCGACCACGTCATGCAGTTGTGGCGCCTCTTCTGGGTGCCACCGACGGGCGGCGCCGCCGAAGGCGCCTACGTGCGCTACCCGCACGACGCCTTGCTCGCCATCATCCGCATCGAAGCCGATCGCACCCATGCCTGGGTGGTGGGTGAGGACATGGGCACGGTGCCGGAGTACGTGCGTCCCACCATGAACGACATCGACATGCTGGGCTACCGCGCCGCCTGCCGAGTGCCGGTTTCCATGTTCACTGTCAACACCTTCGGCGCCACCGGCACGCATGACCACGCCACCATCGCCGGCATCCTCTGCGGTACTGATCCGCTGGACATGCAGAGCGCGGGTAAAACCGTGGATTGGGAGGGCGAGCGAGTGCGCCAGCAGGAACTGGCCCGCGAAGCCGGACTGCCGGAGGAGGGCCCGTACACCGACGCCCAGGTGCGGCAGGCCATTCGTGCGCGCTGCCAGACGGTTGCCGAATCCGCCAGCCGCGTCGTCGTCTTCAACCTCGAGGACGCCGCTGAGGTGAAGCACCGGCCCAACATGCCCGGTACCACCTCGACCTGGCCCAACTGGTGCCTGGCCCTGCCGCGCCCGGCCGATGAGGTGCTGAGCGGCGAATTGGCGCAGGCCATTGCCGCCAACGCCAATCGCACGCGACGCCTCGCCCGCTGACGACAGCACAGAGCAAAGCGCCCCAGCCGGATCCGGCTGGGGCGCTTTGCTTGGGTATCAGGCGACGGCGCGCAGCGCCTCGGCCAGACTGCGGAAGTTGTCGACGAGCAGGTCGATCTCCGGCTGCTGATGCGCGAAGCTGATGAGCCACTGGTCGTCCTGGCCGGGAGGCGTCATGATGCCGCGGTTCAGCGCCCACAGCCAAGACAGCTCCGCTACCTGCATGTCCTCATGCTTGTAGTCGCGGTAGTTGCGGGTGGGGGTGGTGGCCCAGGTGGTGCAGCCCTTGACGCCGAAGCCCACGGTGTGGGCAGGCAGGTGGTACTCGTCGATGATGTCGGCGATGCGGGTGAGTGCCTGCAGGTTGTAGGCCTCGGCCGAGGCCAGGGCTTCGGGAGTGGCGATCTCGTCGACGGCCAGCACGCCGGCCAGGGACAGGGGGTTGCCGTTGAAGGTGCCGAAGTGCGGCATGCGGCCGTCGGTGATGACCTCCATGAACTCGCGCTGGCCACCGAAAGCGGCGACCGGCACCCCGCCACCGATGGACTTGGCGAAGGTCTGCAGGTCGGGGGCCACGCCCAGGCGTTGAGCGGCACCACCGACGCCGGCCGTCAGACCGGTCTTCACCTCGTCGAAGATGAGGACGACTTCGTACTCGGTGCAGAGCTCGCGCACTCGCTCCAGATAGCCGGGATCGGGCAGCACGATGCCCAGGTTTTCGAGCACCGGTTCCACGAT
>JAJXSV010000186.1 GCA_021784375.1 Actinomycetes bacterium
TCAACGTGCGCCCGGAGGGCAAGGTCGCCGAGCTGGCCGACGACGAAGGCGTGGAGATCCGCTTCTACAACGTCATCTACGCGGCCATCGAGGACATCGAGGCTGCGCTCAAGGGCATGCTCAAGCCCGAGTTCGAGGAGGCGTCGCTCGGTTCCGCCGAGGTGCGCGAGGTGTTCAAGTCGTCCAAGGTCGGCACCATCGCCGGTTGCATCGTCCGCGGCGGCTCCATCAAGCGCAACTCCAAGGCCCGACTGGTCCGCGACGGCATCGTCGTGGCCGACAACCTCCAGATCCAGTCGCTGCGCCGCTTCAAGGACGATGCCACCGAGGTCCGCGAGGGCTTCGAGTGCGGTATCGGCCTCGGCTCGTACAACGACATTCGCGTCGAGGACGTCATCGAGACGTTCGAGATGCGGGAGAAGGCACGCGCGTAACCACCGTTCGGGGCAGCGCGCAGGCGTTGCCCCGTCGTGGTGCGTTCGTCATGTTCAAGTGTGGGAGTGGCAGTGAACGAGAGTCTTCGTGCGCGGCAGTTGGCCAAGCGCATCCAGGAGATCGTGGCTGAGGCCATCGAGTTCCGTGTCAAGGATGCCCGCCTGGGTTTCGTGACCATCACCGATGCCCGGCTCACCAACGACTTCCGCGAGGCCACGGTGTTCTACACGGTCTTCGGCACCCCGGAGGAGCGCGAGGCCACCGCTGAAGCGCTGGAGACCGCCCGCGGTCAGATCCGCACCGAGGTAGGCAAGCGCCTGGGCATCAAGCACACGCCCTCGCTCGCCTTCGTCGTCGACCACGTGCCCGAGACCTCGGCGCACCTGGAGGGCCTGCTCCGCGAGGTGCGAGCCGCCGACGCGGAACTGGAGAAGGTGCGCGAGGGCGCGACCTTCGCCGGTGATGCCGATCCGTACAAGCATGAAGAGGAAGCCGAGGAAGACTGACGCGTGGGTAAGCCGCGAGTGCGCACTGCTCCGGACGGCATCGTCGTCATCGACAAGCCGGCCGGGATGACATCGCATGATGTCGTCGCCCGCCTCCGTCGCTCCTGTGGCACGCGCGCAGTAGGCCATGCCGGCACCTTGGACCCCATGGCCACCGGAGTGCTGGTGCTCGGCATCGAGCGCGCCACCAAGCTGCTGGGCCACCTCACCTCCTCGACGAAGTCCTACGACGCCACGGTGCGCCTGGGGATGGCGACGAACACCGAGGACGCGGATGGCGAAGTCACCGCGGTGACCCCCGCGTCGCACCTCACCGACGGGCAGATCGAGCTGGCGGCACAAGGGTTCCGGGGCCCCATCATGCAGGTGCCCTCAGCGGTGTCGGCCATCAAGGTGAACGGCGTCCGCTCCTACAAGCGCGCACGAGCGGGTGAGACCTTCGAACTGCCGGCGCGCGCAGTCACCATCGACTCCATCAGGATCACCGGCATCCGCCGCGAGGCGGAGTGTGTCGACGTCGACCTCTCCGTGTCCTGCAGCGCAGGCACGTACATCCGCGCCCTGGCCCGCGACCTCGGGGCAGCGCTCAGAGTGGGCGCGCACCTGACCGCACTACGCCGGACTGCAGCCGGCTGCTTCAGTCTCGAGGACGCACAGCAGCTGCCCGGGATCGGCGGTCAGGCTCCGCAGACGATCCCCCTGCGCGACGTGCTGGCACGCGAGTTCGATGTGGTGGCGCTGGATGCGGAGGAGGCGGCACTTGTCCGTCATGGCATGCCGATCCGCACGGGGAAGGTGCGCACCGGCCTCACCGGCCTCATCGATGTCGACGGATCCGTGCTCGCGCTGGCAGAGGCGGTACAGGGCTACTGGCGTTACGCGGCGGTGTTCTCCGCCTAGCCGATGACGCGCCCGAATCCGGTGAGGCGGGCCGAGTAGTAGGGCTCGTTGAGCGCAGACACGATCACGCCGGTACCGGGCTTGGCGGCGTGCACGAAGCGCCCGTTGCCGATGTACATGCCGACGTGGCTGAGTCCGTGGCCGAAGAAGAAGACGAGGTCCCCGGGGCGAACCTGGCTACGGGGAACATTGCGGGTCTCGCGGCGCTGCGTGTACCCGTCGTGCGCGAGCGAGATCCCGATCTGCCGGTAGCCCATCATGGTGAGCCCGCTGCAGTCGTAGGCAACCGGTCCGGTGCCACCCCACACATAGCGGTCGCCGACCTTCGAGAGCGCGTACTGCACCACACGTAGGGCACGTGCGGACATCGGTGCGGTCGAGGCGCGCAGGCTGGAGGCGGCGCGCGCCGCGCTCCGTGCCGAGGCGGCAACCTGGGCGCGCTGCCGGGCCCGCAGTGCCGCGCGCTGTGAGGCCTTGAGCGACCTGAGCAGGGCACTGGCTCGGGCCAACTTCGCATAGGCCGCGCTCTTGTTCTGCGCCGCCTCGGCGATCAGTCGGGTGCCGATCGCCTGTTCTGCACGCACTGCCGCCTGCGCCTGCTGGAGGTTGAGTCGACTTGCGCGGATCCGCTTCAGGGTCACCAGCTGCGTGTTGCCGACCTGCTGGATCGCCGACATCTCCTGCAGGAACTGCGAGGGGTTGTCGGAGAACAGCGCCTGCACGTCGAGGTCGACGTTCCCGGTGCGGTACATGGTTGCGATCAGGCTGCCCAGGTTCTTCGACACCGATTGGTACGACGAGGCCGCGACCGTCTCGCGGCCCTGCAGGGCCTTCAAGCGTGACTGGGAAGCGGCGAGGTCGTCGCGGCTGCGGTTCCACGCCTCTGCCGCCGCCTCGGCCTGGAGTTGCAGGTCGGACACCTGGGCTTCCAACTGGGAGATGCTCTGGTTCGAAGGGGCGGCCACCGCCTGCGGAGCGGCGAGCCCGGATGCGACGACGACGACCAGCAAGGCCTTCGTCACCGGTCGCAATCGCATCGGCCAACGGTAACAAGGCCTTCCGGCACGCCCAAACCGAGTGCACGGGCAGCGCTTGGCGGCAACCGGGCGTCCGCTTCGAACACGATCCGAACGCGGCAACCGCTGTGCGGGTGATGGTTGGATATGCCCATGTCGGCTCCCGCAAGCGTGGTCACGATCGGCGTGTTCGACGGCGTGCACACGGGTCACCGGCGCCTCATCGACACCACGGTGGAGCTGGCGAGGAGTGAGGGCCTGCGCTCCGTCGTCGTCACCTTCGATCCCCATCCCATGTCCGTGGTTCGCGGCCTCGACATCCCCTTGCTGACGACGATCGCGCGTCGTCGCGAATTGCTGCAGCAGGAGGGCATCGAGCACGTCCATGTCTGTCGCTTCGACAGCGAGCGCTCACAGCAGGATCCGCAGCAGTTCATCGCGGACGTGATCCGCCATGAGTGCGGAGCGCGCATGGTCGTCGTGGGCGAGGGCTTCCGCTTCGGACGCAAGGCCGCCGGCGATGCGCAAGCTCTCCGTGACGCGGGTCTGGTCGTGCACGAGGTCCCCGCGGTGCGGGCTGGTGTCGATCGCGTGTCGAGCACGCGCATCCGTGGTGCCCTCATCGAGGGTGACGTCGCAGAGGCGCGTGAGCTGCTCGGGCGCCCGCACCGGCTGGAAGGTGCCGTGCTGCATGGCAACAAGCGTGGGCGCACCATCGGCTACCCGACGGCCAACGTGGGCGCGTCATCGGGGCTGCTCGTGCCGGCCGACGGGGTGTACGCGGGCTGGCTGGTGCGTGGGGAGATCGCACATGGCTTCGACGGCGAGCTCGCCCTGCCCGCCGCCATCTCGATCGGCACCAATCCCACCTTCGCGGATGTGCTGGAACGCCGGGTGGAGGCCTATGTGCTCGACCAGGCGGACCTTCAGCTGTACGGGGAGTACGTGGCCGTCGACTTCGAGGCGCGCATCCGCGGGATGCTGAAGTTCGACAGCGTCGACGCGCTGATGGCTGCCATGGCCAACGACGTGGCCCAGACGCGGATGGCACTCAAGCTGGCCTGAGCTGGGGGCCCCGGCCCCGGGAACCCGGCGCGTACAGTGCCACCATGACCGAGCCGGAGATCCCCGCTGAGCAGGTACCCCCGCCAGCCCTGAGCATCGAACTCCCCAGCGAGCACGAGGCCGGCGTGTTCGCCGACTTCGCGAACATCTGGAACACGCCCTCGACCTTCGTTGTCGACTTCCTCTCGGTGAAGCAGCCGCCGGTGGACGCCAAGCTCCTGAACCCCGAGGCCGACGGCAGCGTGCTCCTCACCAAGGTGGTGTCGCGCATCCGCCTGCCCGCGGAGCAGGTGTTCCCGCTCATCCAGGCGCTCACGACGCAGGCGAACGCCTGGCTGCAGCAGACCGGTCGCGAGGAGCCCCCGGAAGCCTGGTTCACGCCGAACCCCGGTCAGCCCCAGTAGTTCCCTCGCACCCAGCCGCTCAGCCGGCCCGGCCGTCACCACCACCCCACCCGACGATGGCCCCTGCCGCATGCCGCCGATGGGATGGTGCTGACCGGGCACCAGCTGCGGATGCGCTAGCCTTGGCCCCGACGACGGCAAGGCGGGCGCCTTGCTGATCGCGACTCACCTGATCGGCAATCGTCGAGCAGGCCGCTGCGCCCGGTGGGCACGTCGCCTGGCGACGAACGCGCTCCGGGCCGAATCGCGCCCGTGGAGAAACATGGCCGACGCAAAGTCCAAGGTCATCACCGATTTCGCCCGCTCAGAAGGCGACACCGGTAGCCCCGAGGTCCAGGTGGCGATCCTGACCTCACGCATCAACCAATTGACGGAGCACCTCAAGGAGCACAAGCACGACCACCACTCGCGTCGTGGCCTGCTGCTCCTCGTCGGTCGCCGTCGTCGTCTTCTCCAGTACCTGGCGAAGAAGGACATCGAGCGATACCGCGCGCTCATCGAGCGCCTCGGCATCCGTCGATAGGCATGGCAACGCGATGCGCCCCGTCCGCCAAGGATCGGGGCGCATCGTCGTCCCGTGCGGTGTCGGCAGGGTTCGCCACCGTGCCCGCGATTGGTGCGCCGGACGAACGTCCCGTACCCTGTACCACGGCTGTGCGCGGAGCGCCGGCCGCCCGCCGCTTCAGCGGCGGAGTTCCACAACCGAATATCCGAAGCCGAGGACTCGAGAAATTCGAGGTCGGTCTCCGGTAGTGACTGTCGAGAGTCCGCGCTCTGCGCGGCACGCCTTCGACGGTTTCGATCGAAGACCGGCGAGTCCTTCTCGGGTCCTCCGCGCACGGATACACCGTACGCAGAAGGAGGGCACCCGTGACGGGTCCCACAATCCACACATCTGAAGCGCGCATCGACAACGGCGCCT
>JAJXSV010000187.1 GCA_021784375.1 Actinomycetes bacterium
CTTGACACTGGCGCCCGCCTTGATGGTGGCCACAAATGGGCTCTTGTTCGACAGGATGTGTGCGATCTTCACGGTCGCCTCCTTTGATCTCGACGAGCGCGTGTATGCCCCGTGAGGGAATAGTGCGGCACGTATCCGTCGGGCACAAGACCTCGCGGGTCAAGGCCACGTGAAGGCCACCGACTACGCGCTGATCGTGTCTGCCGGCGTCGGGCGACTCGAGCGCAGCACCACACCGACCCCGGTCAGGATGAGCAGGCCGGCCGGCAGCAGTTGCCACTGCGGTACCTGCCCGGGCCACACCCAGCCCATGAGCGTGGCCCCGGGCACCTCGAGCAGCACAGCCAGGCTCACGGTGGCGGCGGAGAAGCTGCGCAGGGCCTGATTCATGAGGCTGTGCCCACCGAGCTGCGCGAACACGGTGATGCCGATGATGATCCACCAGTTGCGGGCCGGGAAGCGCGTGAAGTTTTCGCCCGAGAGGCTGAGAAACACCAGCAACGACAAGGCCGAGGTGGCGTAGACGATGGTCGTGTAGGCGGTGACGGGCAGCTTGCTGCGGACATGCTGTCCCACCTGCATATAGGCAGCGGCGAGCAGTGCCGCGGCGAGGGCCAGCGCGTCGCCGATCAGGGAGCGCGGATCGAGGCCGAAGTCGATGCCCGTGAGCACCGTGACGCCGATCAGGGCCACCGCCACGCCGAACCATTCGCTACGCGGTGCGCGATGACCCGCCAGATAGGCGAAGATCCCGGCCCACACCACCTGGGTGGCGGCAATGGCGATGGAGGCGGCGATGGAGGTGTAGCGCAGCGACGGGATCCAGGTGGCGAAGTGGGCGCCCAGGAAGAGGCCGGCCATCACCACGAGCGCCCACTCCCGACCGGTGAGGGTACGCAGGGTCTGGCGATGTCGCCAGGCGAAGGGCGCGGTGGCGAGGGCGCCCAACAACGTGCGCCAGAAGGCGATGGGCAGTACCGGTCCCGTGAAGGCGACCACCAGGGGCCCGGAACTGGAAATGCCCAGCACCGCAATGCTCAAGGCGATGAGGTCGATGCGACGGTGACGCGCGTGCAGGGCGGCGTGATTCATACCCTGGCCTAGCCGTCCAGTGCTTCCATGGCCGTCAGCCACGCTTCCTCCAGCCCCGACTTCTCGTCGTGCAGCGCACGCAGCGCAGCATCGAGTTCAGCGATGCGGCCGTAGTCGGTGGCGTGCAGCGCCATCTCGGCGTGCAGCTTGGCCACCTTGTCCTCGATCTTCTCCATCTGCCGCTCCAGGCGCTGCACTTCCTTGCGCAGGCTGCGTTCGTCTGCCGCGGCCGGCCGCACCTTGGGCGCGCTGCCTGCGCTCGCGCTTGCGGCGATGACGTCCGAGCGCAGGCGCAGGTACTCCTCGATTCCGCCCGGCAGATCGCGCACGTGGCCGTCACCGAGCAGGCCCACGAAGCGTTCGCTCACGCGCTCCAGGAAGTAGCGGTCGTGGGAGATGACGAGCAACGTCCCGGCGAAGCCGTCGAGCAGATCCTCAAGGGCAGCAAGGGTTTCCACGTCGAAGTCGTTGGTGGGTTCGTCGAGTACGAGCACATTGGGCCCGGCCATGAGCAGTCGCGTGAGTTGCAGGCGGCGTCGTTCACCACCGCTGAGGTCGCCGACGGGCGTCCACTGGGCGTCCGCACCGAAGCCCAGCCGTTCGCACAGTTGCGACGCAGTGAGTTCACGACCCCTGCCCAGGTCGACGCGCTGCGCGATGTGTTCGACGGATTCCAGCACCCGGAACTCGGGATCCAGTTCCTCCAGGTGCTGGCTCAGGTAGGCGGGCTTCACCGTTTTGCCGGTCACCAGCCTGCCGCTGCCGGGGCGGATCTCGCCCAGCAGCATGCGCACCAGGGAGGTCTTGCCGGCGCCGTTCATGCCCACGATGGCGATGCGATCGCCGGGTCCGATGTTCCAGGTGACGCGGTGCAGCAGCTGCTTCTCACCCAACGTGAGATCGACGTCGTGCATCTCGAACACGCTCTTGCCCAGACGGGCGCCGGCGAATCCCAGCAGTTCGATGTTGTCGCGTGCGGGCGGCTCACCGGCGATGAGATCGTTGGCGGCGTCCACCCGGAACTTGGGTTTCGAGGTGCGCGCAGGTGCTCCGCGCCGCAGCCATGCCAACTCCTTGCGCATGAGGTTCCGACGGCGCGAGTCCTCGGCGAAAGCCTGGCGCGAGCGCTCGGCCTTGGCCAGCACGTAGGCGCTGTATCCGCCTTCGTAGTCCTCGACCTTGCCGGCGACGACCTCCCACATGCGCTCGCAGATCTCGTCGAGGAACCAGCGATCGTGTGTCACCACCACCACCGCCAGGCCGCGCCGTGATTTGAGGTGCTGTGCCAGCCAGGCGATGGCCTCGACGTCCAGATGGTTGGTGGGCTCGTCGAGCAGCAGGAGATCGAGTTCGGTGGTGAGCAGGCGGGCCAGCGCCACGCGACGGCGTTCGCCGCCGCTCATGCCCAGCATGCTGCGGTCGAGCAGGGTGTCGTCGAAACCGCCCAGGATGCCGGTGAGGACGTCGCGCACCAGGGGATCGCCGGCCCACTCATGCTCGTCGCGGCTGCCGAGCACCACCGAGCGCACGGTGGCGCCCTCGGCGAAGTCGTCAACCTGTGCCAGCAGGCCCAGACGCACGTCGTTCCCACGTGTGACGCGTCCTTCATCGGCGGCCTCGCGTGCGGACATGATGCGCATGAGGGTGGACTTGCCGCCACCATTGCGACCGACGATGCCGATGCGCTCGCCCTCGGCTACGCCGAGTGACACGTCAGCGAGAACCGGGCCCTTGCCGTAGTCCTTGCCGACGTGCTCGATGTTCAGGAGGTTCCGAGGCGCCATAGGGCGCCCATCCTCGCAGAATCGTCAGTCCGCGACCGCGCCGACGTCAGCGAGGTCCGGGACGGCTGCCTCCCGCTTCGACAGGTAGTCGGCCCGCGCCAGCGCCGCTGCCACGTCCGGAACGCTGCGGTAGAGGCTGCGCGGTGGCCGCTGGTAGTCACCCGCCTCCTGGCGTTTCGGCATGTCGAGTTTGGGATGCTCGATGTGCTTGTAGGGGATGAGCGAGAGCAAATGCGTGATGCAGTTGATGCGGGCGGCACGCTTGTCGTTGCTCTCCACCGTCCACCACGGAGCCTCGGGGATGTCGCAGGCCGCGAACATGGCGTCCTTGGCCCTGGAGAAATCCACCCAACGCGTGCGGGATTCGAGGTCGGTGGTGGAGAGTTTCCACTGGCGCAGTGGGTCGTTGATGCGATCCTGGAAACGACGCTCCTGCTCGTCCTCGCTCACCGACATCCAGTACTTGATGAGGATGATGCCGTCGTCCACCAGCATGCGCTCGAATTCAGGGCACTGGCGAAGGAACAACCGGTACTGGTCGTCGGTGCAGAAACCCAGCACATGTTCGACGCCCGCGCGGTTGTACCAGGAGCGATCCATGATGACCATCTCGCCGGGTGCCGGAAGGTGCTGCACATAGCGCTGGAAATACCACTGGCCACGTTCGCGATCCGAGGGCAGGGGGAGCGCCATGACGCGAACGGTGCGCGGTGAGAGGTACTGCGTGATGCGGGTGATGGTGCCGCCCTTGCCGGCAGCGTCACGGCCCTCGAAGATGACGACCACGCGGGCTCCGGATACGCGGATCCACTCCTGCATGGCCACCAACTCGACCTGCAGGCGCAACAGTTCCCGTTCGTACACGGCGCGAGGGATGCGGGTGTGGAGTTCCTCGTGCTCCGCGTGCATCGGTGTCACCGGATGCTGGAAATCCTGCGTCAGGCGCGCCGCCTTGCGAGCGGCCTTGGCCGCCTTCTCCCGGTCCTTCTTGTGGCCCATCCCTCTACCTCCGAATGCCACTCATTGTTCGCGCCCGACCGCAGTGCGTCCAGAGGCGCCGAACGCTGATAACCTGCTTCGATCATGACCATCCGCTATGACGAGATCGAGACCGCGATCGGTGCCCTGCGCGAGAGCGGTGCTGTGATCATTGTCGATGAGAACGAACGCGAGATCGAATGCGATCTCGTATTCGCCGCTGAGTTGGCGACGCCTGAGCTCATGAACTTCCTGGTCCGCAACAGCAGTGGCGTCGTAGGTGTGGCCGTGCCTGCCGAGACCCTGGATCGCTTGGCCATTCCGCCCATGACGGCCATCAATCAGCACACCCATGGCGTGGCCATGTCCGTGGCCGTGGACAGTCGTGACGTCCTCGGCAATGGCGCATCTGCGACCGACCGCGCTATCACCGCTCGTGCTCTGGCCAACCCGCAGGCCACGCGTTCGGATTTCGTTCGTCCTGGTTACGTGTTCCCTTTCCGGGCCCAACATGGCGGCGTGCTGCGCCGCGGTGGTGGTTCGGAAGCCGCCATGGATCTCGTCACCATGGCCGGCTTGCAGCCTGCGGCCGTGCTCTGCGAGCTGGTCAGTGAGCAGGGCGCGCTCATGACACCAGCGCAGGCTCGTGCCTTCGCTGACGCGCACGGCCTGCCGATGGTCTCCATCAAACAACTCATCGCCTTCCGCATGTCCAACGAGCGCGCCGTCACACGTGTTGCGGAAGCGGAACTGCCCACCGATTTCGGCCCCTTCCACATGATCGGCTTCAGCTCAATCGTTGATGGCAGCGAGCACGTGGCCCTGATCGCCGGGGACATCAGCGACGGCGAGGACGTGCTGGTACGGGTTCACGCCGAATGCCTGCTCGGCGATGTCGTGGGGTCGCAGCGCTGCCAATGCGCGGAGCATCTCCATGAATCGATGCGACGCATCCAGGCCGAGGGGCGCGGCGCACTGGTCTATGTGCGGTCCCAACCGGCCCAGGGTTCGGGCCTGCTGGCGCGCCTGAGCGCCTACCAGTCGGGTCAGGACATGGAGTCGCACAAGCCCCCGACGGATCCCAAGAACTACGGCACCGGCTCGCAGATCCTCAAAGATCTGGGGGTTCGCTCCATGCGCCTGCTCACAGCCACGCCGTCACGACAGGTGAACCTCGAGGAGTTCGGGTTGGTCGTGAACGGGTTCGTTGCCCTGTGACGCTGGCCGTCCGACGGTCTCGGTAGGTTCATCACCAACGTCCTGCTGACCTGAAGTGAGGGACCGTGCGACTGCTCCACACCTCGGATTGGCATCTGGGCCGGAACTTCCACGGCTTCGACCTCATCGACGCG